>CAMARC010000065.1 GCA_945860405.1 Candidatus Kuenenia stuttgartensis
AGCGTCGTCATGTCGAGCGATTCGGCGATCCCGTGGTCCTGCGATTCGACCCGGTGGGTCTTCACGTGGGCCGGCACCTCCGGCTTGTGGAGGATCGTGGAGAAGTCGAGCCCCTTCGCCTTCCAGTGGGCGATCGCCGCCCGCGTGTCGAGCCGGTCGACGCGCCCCACCATCTCCTCGACAGAGCGGAAGCCGAGCTTCGCCATCAGCTCCCGCAGCTCCTCGGCGAGGAGGAAGAAGAAGTTGACGACATGCTCCGGCTGGCCGTTGAACCGGGCCCGGAGCTCCGGATCCTGCGTGGCGATGCCGACCGGGCAGGTGTTGAGGTGGCACTTCCGCATCATGATGCAGCCGATCACGACCAGCGCCCCGGTGGCGATGCCGAACTCCTCGGCGCCGAGCATCGTGGCGATGGCGACGTCCTTGGCGGTGCGGATCATGCCGTCGGTTTGGACGGTGATCCGGCCGCGGAGGTTGTTCATGACGAGCACCTGATGGGCCTCGGCGAGGCCGAGCTCCCACGGCAGCCCGCAATGCATGATCGACGTCTGTGGGCTCGCCCCGGTGCCGCCGTCGTGGCCGGAAATGAGGACGACGTCGGCCTTCCCCTTCGAGACCCCCGCCGCCACCGTCCCCACGCCGACCTCCGCCACGAGCTTGACGCTGATCCGGGCGTGGTGGTTGGCGTTCTTGAGATCGTGGATCAGCTGGGCGAGATCCTCGATGGAGTAGATGTCGTGATGGGGCGGCGGCGAAATCAGCCCCACGCCCGGCGTGGAGTGGCGGATGCGGGCGATCTCCCGATCGACCTTGTGCCCGGGGAGCTGCCCCCCCTCGCCCGGCTTGGCCCCCTGGGCCATCTTGATCTGGAGCTCCTGGGCGTTGACGAGGTACAGGCTCGTGACGCCGAAGCGGCCGCTGGCCACCTGCTTGATCTTCGAGTTCTTGCTGTCGCCCGAAGGATCGAGCTGATAGCGGACCGGGTCCTCGCCCCCTTCGCCGGTGTTGCTCCAGCCGCCGAGCCGGTTCATGGCCACCGCGAGCGTCTCGTGGGCCTCCTTCGAGATCGATCCGTACGACATCGCGCCGGTGGCAAACCGCTTCACGATCTCCCTGGCCGGCTCGACCTCCTCGAGCGGCACAGCCGTCGAGTCGGTGCGGAACTCGAGGAGCCCGCGGAGCGTGAGAAGCTTCGTCTGCTGATCGTCGATGAGCTTCTGATACTTGCGAAACTCCTCCGGACTGTTGATCTGCGTCGCCCGCTGGAGCGTGGCGACGACGTCCGGCGAGAGGACATGCGCCTCCCCCTTCCGCCGCCAGGCGTAGCGGCCGCCGACATCGAGCTCGAGGGACTGGGCCACCTGATTCCGCGGCCAGGCGTGCTCGTGGCGGCGGAGCATCTCCGCGGCAATGCCGTCGAGGCCGATGCCGCCGATCCGGCTCGGCGTGCGGGTGAAAAACTCGTCGACGAGCCCCTGCTCGAGGCCGACAGCCTCGAAGATCTGGGCGCCGCGGTAGCTCTGCTGCGTGGAGATCCCCATCTTGCTCATCACCTTGAGCAGCCCCTTCGTCGCCGCCTTGATGAAGTTCTTGTGGAGCTTCTCTCTCGGGTAGTCGGCGCTGACGATCCGCTCGGCCCGCATCTGGTCGAGCGTGGCGAAGGCCAGCCAGGGGTTGATCGCCCCGGCGCCGTAGCCGGTGAGAAGGGCGAAGTGGTGTACCTCGCGGGCCTCGGCCGTCTCGACGACGAGCCCGCAGCGCGTCCGCGTCCCCTCGCGGACGAGGTGATGATGGACGCCGGCCGTTGCCAACAGCGCCGGCACGATCGCCATCTCCCGACAGGCACCGCGGTCGGAGAGAATAAGGATCGTGACGCCGTCGGCGATCGCCTTCGACGCCTCGGCCCGCAGTTCATCGAGCCGGGCGCGGAGGCCGGCTGCGCCAGATCCAGCCGGATAGAGGAGCGTGAGGGTGCGGGAGACGAGGCCCGGCTGGGCCGCGGAGCCGACGAGGGCCTTGAGCCTGGCGCACTCGGCATTCGTGATCACCGGCGTCTCCAGGCGGAGGAGCCGGCACTGCTCGGGGGAGATTTCGAGGAGGTTCCCCTCGCAGCCGATCGTCGTGACCATCGAGGTGATAATCTCTTCGCGGATCGCATCGAGCGGCGGATTGGTGACCTGCGCGAACAGCTGCTTGAAGTAGTTGGCCAGGAGCTGCGGACGGTCGGAGAGGATCGCCAGCGGCGTGTCGTTGCCCATCGAGCCAATCGGCTCGGCGCCATCGGTCGCCATCGGCGCGAGAATCACTTTGAGATCCTCGAGCGTGTAGCCGTGGAGCCGCTGGAGCTCGAGGAGGCTCGAGCGTTCCCCGGCCACGCCAGCGGCATGCCAGGAATCGACCGCCCGGGGGGCGGTGCCGGAAGCGCCGCTCATGTCGGACTGCTCGACCGCACGGGAAGCGGTCACCTCACCGACGTTGGCCGGGTCGGGCAGGGCGTCGAGGCGAACCTGCCGCGAGCTGATCCATTCCCGCCACGGCTGGGCGCCGGCGAGCTTCTGCTTGATCTCGTCATCCTCGACGATCCGCCCTTCCTTCGTGTCGACGAGGAACATCCGCCCGGGACGGAGCCGCCCCTTGCGGACGACGTCGGCAGCCGGGAGCTGCAACACTCCGGCTTCGCTCGCCATCACGATCAGGCCGTCCTTCATCTGCCACCAGCGCCCCGGCCGCAGGCCGTTGCGGTCGAGCGTGGCACCGATCCGGATGCCGTCGGTGAAGGCCAACGCCGCCGGGCCGTCCCACGGCTCCATGAGGCAGGCTTGGAATTCGTAGTAGGCCTTGAGGTCGTCGGCCATCGTCTCATGCCCGCTCCACGGCTCGGGCACGAGCATGCTCACCGCCTCCTCGATCGGACGGCCGCCGAGGACGAGAAGCTCGAGGACGTTGTCGAGGGTCGCCGAATCGCTCCCGCCGGCGCGAACCACCGGAAGGATCTTCTTCATGTCGGGCCCATACACCGGATGGGCGAGCATGCTCTCGCGGGCGTGCATCCAGTTGATGTTGCCGCGGACGGTGTTGATCTCGCCGTTGTGGGCGAGGAACCGGAACGGATGGGCGAGATCCCAGGTGGGGAAGGTGTTGGTGCTGTAGCGCTGATGAACGAGCGCCAACGCCGACACCATCCGCGCATCAGAAAGGTCGGGGTAGAACTTGTCGACCTGATCGGCAAGCAAGAGCCCCTTGTAGACGATCGTCCGCGACGAGAGCGAGCAGACGTAGGCGAAGGTCTGTCCGGTGAGGCCGAGCTCGCCGAGCTCGATCTCGAAGCGCTTGCGGATCACGAACAGCTTCCATTCAAACTGGTCGCGGGGAGTCTTCTTCCCGCGGCCGACAAACGCCTGCCGAACCACCGGCTCGACCTCGCGGGCGGTGGCGCCGATGGAGCGGTTGTCGACCGGCACGATCCGCCAGCCGAGGAACTCCTGCCCCTCTTCCTGGCAGAGCCGGGCGAAGAACGCTTCGGCGCTCTCCTGCTCCTCAGGGTCGGGCGGAAGGAAGACGTTGCCGACGGCCCAGTCGCCGGGGGCGGGAAGCCGGATGCCGGCCTGCGGCGTGACGGCGCTAAAAAACTCCAGCGGCATCTGGATGAGGATGCCGGCCCCGTCGCCGGTGAGCGGATCACACCCGCAGGCCCCACGGTGGGTGAGGTTTTCAAGGACCTCGAGCCCCTGACGGACGATCCCGTGGCTGCGCCGGCCGTGCATATTGACGACAAACCCGACGCCACAGGCATCGTGCTCGTTGGCGGGATCGTAGAGCCCCTCGGCCGCCGGGAGGCCCGGCGAACGGGGCGCCGACGGAACACCGCGGGCAATCGGGGCAGCGGAGGAGCGGGAATCTGGGATGCGTGTCATGGCATGCTCGACGGAGGCACTTGAGGGCGGATCACGGACGGACGGAAACCATCGATCGATAGACAGCTCGGAGCGTTCGGACAGGGATCAGCAGGCTGAGGACAGGGATCAGGTCGCGGACAGGGATCAGGTCGGGGCCGCGGCGACAGCCCGAGGACGACGGACTTTCACGGCCGGCGCCGCGACCACGTCGGGGAGGGAAGGGGCTGCCGGCTCTCCCCCCTGCTGGCGGAGGAAATCGAGGAATCGTCCGGCTGTCGGCGGCAGCGGCTTGCCGCGGACACGGATGATGCCGAGGGGGCGGACGAGGTCGCTGCCGGCGAATGCATCGAGCGGGATGGCGCGAAGCGTCCCGGCGGCCACTTCCCGCCCCACAGTCGGCTCCGGGAGGAGCGCCACGCCGGCGTCGATCTCGACGGCCCGCTTGATCGTCTCGATGTTGTCAAACTCCAGCACCACATCCGGCTCGGCGCCGTGGGCTGCCAGCACCCGGTCGAGCTCGTGGCGGATGACGAGATCGGGATCGAAGCCAACGAGCGGCAGATGGTCGAGATCCTCGAGACGGACCGAATCCCGGGAGGCGAGCGGGTGGGTGGGGGCGCAGACGAGCACGAAGGGCTCCTCGCGCCACGGCTCCGCCTCGAGGGTCTTCGTGCTCCGCGGGTAGCTGACGAGCCCCAGGTCGGCCTGGCCACTCTCCACCGATTCCAGCACCCGATCGGGGTGGAGGTATTCGAGGCGGACATTGGCCCGGGGATGGAGGGTGGTGAACTCCTGCACGGCTCGGCTCATGTGGTGGAGGCCGACGGAGTAGATCGCCGCCACGCGAACCCGCCCTGCGACCTCCTCGTGGAGCGTTCGGACCTCGTCCTCGAGCGCGTCGTACCGGGCAATCAATTTCCGGCAGCCGTCGAAGAACACCTGCCCTTCGCGGGTGGGGAGCAGGGGCCGCTTCGACCGCTCGATGAGTTGCACGCCCAGCCGCTGTTCGAGCTGGCTGACAACCTGACTGGCCCCCGACTGCGAAATCCCGTTGTCCTCGGCGGCACGCGAAAAGCTCCGCCGCACGACGATGTCGCAGAAGACTTTGAGTGATTTGAGGTTCATGGGCGCCGCCGCGACTGGCCGCAATTCCAGTCGGACGCCGGGAGGGTCGGCCGCCCGCGCCCAATCCTGCGGCGGTCCTCTGGGAGCCGCCGCCGATCGCCCGCGGAATGAAAAAAACAGATGATGCCACACGGCATCATCCGGAAAACGAATACAAGGCTACCGCGCCAGGGCGTTCCGTCAAGTCGGCCTCCCCCAGGGCCCCGGCCCCCCTTCCCGCCCCATCACCCACTGGACGGGGCTGAAAAAACTCGATGGGAGCCCTCTCGGGGCGCTGGTACACTCGTTCGCTTTCCGCGATGCCCCCGGTGGCTTTCCGCCTTCCGGTCAGGGCCTCAGCCATTCCCGGAAAGCCCCCTCGTGGCCACCCCCCCCTCCGCCGTCAAGGCCCAGCAGAAGGCGATCCAGAAGGCCGACACCCTCATCGAGGCCCTCGGGTGGATCCGCAAGTTCCGCGACACGACCACCGTCATCAAGCTCGGTGGCAGCGTCGTCGAACACCCCGATTCCCTCCGCCATCTCCTCGTTGACATCGTCTTCATGTCGACCCTCGGGATGCGGATCGTGGTTGTCCACGGCGGTGGGAAGGCGATCAGCCGGGCCATGGACCACGCCGGGCTCGCGCCGCGGTTCGTCCAGGGGCGGCGCTACACCGACGACGCCACTCTGGCCATCGTCGAGAAGGTCCTCGCCACCGAGCTCAACCATGACCTCGTCGCCCG
The DNA here is from genome assembly GCA_945860405.1 of Candidatus Kuenenia stuttgartensis. GTDB lineage: Bacteria > Planctomycetota > Planctomycetia > Pirellulales > UBA1268 > QWOP01. The sequence goes on from CAMARC010000065.1 coordinate 5,744, forward strand.
CCTCGAGGAATATGGCGGCCGGGCGATGTCGCTCAATTTCCTCTCCACGAACGTCCTCTTCGGTGATCGGCTCGCGCTCGCCGGGCCGGGCGGTGAGGCAATCGATCTGGGCCATGTCGGCACCGTCACGCGGGTCGATCGGCTGACGATCGACAACCTCACCTACGCCGGCCAGGTGCCGGTGATCCCGTCGATGGCGATGGGCCCCGATGGCGAGAAGCTCAACGTCAATGCCGACACCGCCGCCACGGCCGTCGCCGCGGCAATCGGCGCTGAGAAGCTCGTCGTCCTCTCCGATATCCCCGGCGTGCTCCGCGACATCAACGATCCGGAGAGCCTCATCCACTCTCTCACCGCAAGCGAAGCCCGGCGCCTGATCGCCGACGGCACGATCGCCGCCGGGATGATCCCCAAGATCGAGGGCTGCCTGGAGACGCTCGAGCAGGGCGTCAAGAAGATCCACATCATCGACGGCCGTCTCCGCCATTCGCTCCTCTTGGAGATCTACACCACCAGCGGCGTCGGCACCGAGCTTGTCCGCGACGACGCCCTCGCCTCCTCGATCCGCGCGGGGAGCGCCTCGTAGCCCTCTCGAAAGCGTCGCTGCCCCCCTCCTTCGCTCTCCTCGTTCCGACGACTCCAGTGTTGTTCCGACGACTCCAGTGCCCCCAGGTCAGGAGCCCCGCATGTCCACCATCGAGACCCACGGTGCCGCCACGAAGGCGGTGATCGACACCTTCGACCGCTACGTCGTCCCCAATTACAAGCGGTTCCCGATCTGCCTCGAACGCGGCGTGGGATCGAAGGTCTGGGATGCCGAGGGGCGTGAGTATCTCGATCTCTTCCCCGGCTGGGGCTGCAACCTCCTCGGCCATTGCCCGGCGCCGGTCGTCAAGGCGGTGCAGGAGCAGATCGCGCGGCTGATCCATGTCCCCAACACCTGGTACACCGAGGCCCAGGGGGAATGGGCCCGGCTCCTCTCCGAGCGGAGCTTCGGCGGCAAGGCCTTCTTCTGCAATTCCGGCACCGAGGCCAACGAGGCGGCGATCAAGCTCATTCGCCTCCGCACCGACGGCGTGAAATACAAGGTCATCACCTTCCGCGGCGGCTTCCACGGCCGCACGTTCGGCAGCGTCACCGCCACCGCCCAGCCGAAATACCACGAAGGCTTGGGGCCGATGCTCTCCGGCTTTCAGTATGCCCCCCACGGCGATCTCGACGCGGTGGCGCAGCTTGTCGACGACCACACCGGCGGGATCCTCATCGAGCCGATCCTCGGCGAGGGGGGCATTGTCCCCGCGCCGCCGGGCTTCCTCGAAGGGCTGAGGCGGATCTGCGACGAGCGCGATCTCGTTCTCGCTTTCGACGAGGTCCAGTCGGGCTGCGGCCGGACGGGCGAATGGTTCGGCTACCAGCACTTCGGCGTCCGGCCCGACGTGATCACGCTCGCCAAGAGCCTGTGCGCGGGGGTGGCCGGCGGCGCGATGCTCACCACCCCGGAGCTCGCCCGGCACCTCCGGCCGGGGATGCACGCCTCCACGTTCGGCGGCAATCCGATTGCTGCCCGGGCCGGGATCGCCGCCATCGAGATGATCGAGAACGAGGGGCTCCTCGCCCACGTCGGCACCGCCGCGAGCATCTTCCGCGAGCGGCTCGAGGCCCTCCGGGATCGCTGCGACGCCATCCGTGACGTCCGCGTCATCGGCATGATGATCGGCGTCGAGCTGGCGATCGACGGCGCGGCGGTCGTCGAGGCCTCCCTCGAGAAGAATCTCCTCATCAACTGCACGCAGGGACGCGTCATCCGTCTGCTCCCCGCGATGAACATCACCCCCGAGGACATCCACGACGGCTGCGACCGTCTCGGCGACGCGATCGTCGAGGTGGCCTCCCGCGCCTGACTGCCATCATGCTCCGTCACATCATCGTTCCCGAAGATCTCACGGCCCACGAGATCGAGGCCGTATTCGCAATCTCGAAAGACCTCGAGACGAGGTACGACGCCGGCCTGCGCGAGCCGCTCTTCCCGGGCCGCGTCCTCGGGCTGGTGTTCGAGAAGCCGAGCCTGCGCACGCGGGTCAGCTTCGAGGCCGCGATGGTCCATCTCGGCGGCGCCGCGGTGTTCCTCGGCGACGAGGCGGGCTTTTCGTCATCGCGCGAGAGTATCGCCGACTTCGGCCGGGTGCTCAGTGAATACGTCGACGTCATCGTCTGCCGCTCGAAGGCCCACGAGACGATCCAATCGCTCGCCGCCGTCTCGAGCGTGCCGGTGATCAACGGCCTCTCCGACTACTGCCATCCCTGCCAGGCCTTCGCCGATCTCTACACCCTCCGCGCCCACGTCGGCAGGCTCGCCGGCCTGACGCTGACGTTCGTCGGCGACGGCAACAACGTCGCCCGGTCGCTGGCGGTCGTTTGTGGCCTGCTGGGGATGCGGTTTGTCCTCGCCGCTCCCGAGGGCTTCCAATTCGACGAGGCTTTCCGCAACCACCTCCGCGACATCCTCCCCAATGCCGAGATCGAGGAGACGACCGACCCGGTCGCGGCCGTCCAAGACACGGCCTGCGTCTACACCGACGTCTGGACGAGCATGGGGCAGGAAAAGGAGCGGCTCGAGCGGCATCAGGCCTTCCGGCCCTATCAGGTCAACACCGCGCTGATGCGCCACTGCCCCGAAGCCCTCTTCATGCACTGCCTCCCCGCCCGCCGTGGCGAGGAGGTCACCGACGACGTCATCGACGGAAGTTGCAGCGTGGTCGTCGAAGAGGCCGCCAACCGGATGCATGTCCAGAAGGGGCTGTTGGCCTGGCTCCTCGGCCAGCAGAGTTGAAGCCGGTCACCGCCGCCCGATGATCTGCCGGCATCCGGCTTCCATCCAGGCGCCGCGACGTCACTCGCCCTCGGCGGCCGTTCCCGTGTCGGCATCCTTGTCGGCGTCGGCGTTCTTGTCGGCATCTTTGCCGGCGCCCGGCTTCGCCTCGTCGAGGACGATCGATGCCGAATTGATGCAGTAGCGGATCCCCGTCGGCGGGGGGCCGTCGTTGAAGACGTGGCCGAGGTGGGCGCCGCACTTCCGGCAGGTGACCTCGACGCGCCGCATCCCGAACGTGAAGTCGGGCGTTTCGGCAACCTTGCCGTTGGCCTTCTTGTCGATCGGCGCCGAGAAGGCGGGCCAGCCGCACTCGCTCAAGAACTTGTCGCCGGAGGTGAACAGCGGCTCGCCGCAGCAGACGCACTTGTACGTCCCCGGCGTCTCCGTCTTCCAATACTTCCCGGTGAACGCCCGCTCCGTCCCCTTCATCCGCGTGATCTGGAATTGCTCGGCCGTGAGCCGGCTCCGCCATTCCTGGAGCGTCTTTGGGAGCGGCTCGCCGAAGGGATCGGCGGCATCCTCACCGGCGGGATTGTCGGCTGCGTTGTCGGTGGGCATCGGTGACTTGGCTCCGGGGTTCGGTCCGAACAGGGGGCCCTTGGGGGGAGTCTGCTGCCCCGGCGCGGTCTTGGGGCCAGTGGTCTTGGGCGGGGTCTTCTTGGTCCGCGACGACGTGGCCGGGGGATCGTCGTCGGCCGCCGGCACGACCGGCAGCGCGGCCGCAATCAGCGCGGCCACGATCAACGGGGGAAGGAGACGGTTGAGGGCTTGCATGGTGGGTCCTCCTGGGGCGGGCCGGGGCGGCCTAGGGGCTAAGGCGAGCTGAGGCGGGCTGAGGCTGGCCGCGCGGCCGAGGCTCTTCTTCGCCGGGCTTACTTCTTCACATCAGGGAGCGTCTTTGGAGCGTAGTCGTGGTCGCGCTTGCGGACCACCTCTGCGGAGAGAATCGTATCGGGCTTGATGCCAGGGATCGGGCGGCCGTCCGGAGCCTGCGTGCGATGGATCTTCGGGAGGACCTCAAAGCCCTCGATCACCCGGCCGAAGACGGTGTGCTTGCCGTCGAGGTGTTCGGTGGGGCGGAAGGTGAGGAAAAACTGCGAGCCCCCGGTGTCCTTGCCGGCGTGGGCCATCGAGAGCGAGCCGCGGAAGTGCTTGCGGGCGTGCGGCTCGCCGGTCTCGCAGGGGATCACGTATCCCGGCCCCCCCGAGCCGCGGCCGGTCGGATCGCCCCCCTGCGCCATGAACTCGGGGATCACGCGGTGGAACGGCGTCCCCGCGTAGAAGCCCTTCTCGACGAGGCTGAGAAAATTGGCGACGGTGTTCGGGGCCTCGTTCTCGAACAGCTCGACAACGAGATCCCCGGCGGAGGTCTTGATGCGGATGCGGGGGAGGTCGTTGGCCGTCGCCTCGGCAGCCCGGAGCGCCATCTCCTCGTCCACCTTCTTCCGCTCGTCTTCAAGAGCCTCTTTGAGCTGGCCGATCTGCGCCTGCTTGTCGTCCGAGCCCCCCACGGCCGAGAGCTTGGCGAGGTAAGCCTCGGCCCCATCGAGATTGGAGACCAGCATCGACGCGGTCGCCCCCATCATGAGGACATCGCCGTCAATCGCCCCGACACGCTCGAACTGATCGATGAGCACCAAGGCCTTTTCCGGGTCGTCGGTCTTGATGGCGCCGGCCACCATCGCGGCACAAACCTTCCGAGCGCCCTGGTAGACGGGCATGGCGATGTCGATGTCATCGACTTCGCCGCGCTTCGGGATCCCCGCCCGGGCAATGGTCATGGCCGCCACCTCGAGCCGCTCGCTGGCCGCCTGGGCTGCGATCTTCGCTGTCGCGAAGGCGGCCTCGAGGGCCGGCCGATCGGCCCCCTTCTTCTGATACGACGTCTGCAGCGACGAGAGCTCGCCAACGAGTTTCTTGAGCTCCCGTTCCGAGTCCAGGTAGTCAGCCCGAGCGGCTTCGGCCTCTTCCCGGGTCGGCGGGGGGAGATCGGCCAGGGCCGCAGCGCTCGTGGCAGACGCTTCCGCGACCGGTTCCTGGGCGGGACTGAGCGTGGGGGCGGCGAGGGTGAACGACACCGCCAGCGTCACCGCCGAGGCGGCCACCGACCGGCGCATCCCGCCGTGGAAAAGAACCATCGCCACGAGCCGCACCATCGGGAGACTCCGCAGGGGCATCCGCGCCATCGGTCCCCGCGGGACCGGACACTTTCCCTGGTACCATACCAATTGCCCCCCCGCTCCGGAAAACCCTGGTCTCCTCATGCCCCCTCCCGGTCGCCGCCGTCACCATGCTCCCCATGCCCCTCAAGCGGCTCATGGCCCCCGCAGCGGCGGCGGCCCCTCCCCCGAAGCGGCTGGCGACGAGGCAGCAGCAACCAGCCCGCCGCGGATCATCGGCGGCTCCCTCGGCGGCCGGAGGCTCGAGTTTTCCCCCGATCCACGCACCCGGCCGATGAAGGAGCGGGTCCGGGAGGCCCTCTTCAATCTCCTCGGTTACACCGTCGAAGGGGCGATCGTCCTCGATCTGTTCGCCGGCACCGGGGCCCTCGGCTTCGAGGCGGTCAGCCGTGGAGCGGCGGCTGCCTGGTTCGGCGAGCGGCATTTCCCCACCGCCGACGTCCTCCGCCGCTCGGCCAAGGCGCTCGACGTCGAGGACCGGGTGACGATCCGCCCGGGAGACGTCCTCCTCTGGGCCCGTCGCCTCCCCCCGATCCCGCGGACGTCCCCCTGGATCGCCTTCGTCTCCCCGCCGTGGGAAATGTTCACGACCCACGCCGACGAGCTCCTCGCCCTGGTGTCGGTGGTGATTGCCGCCGCCCCTCCTGGCAGCCAGATCGTCGTCGAGGCGGAGATGTCGTTCGACCCGGCCCTCCTCCCCGAGCCGGAGGCCTGGACGCCGCGGCCGATCCCGCCGGCCCTCCTCCTCTTCCGGGAAATCGGCAGCCTCGGGTCTGCGGCAGCCGAAGAGTAGGAGGCTGTGGATCAATCGCCCGTTCGCGGGCCGCGGGCCGTCTGGTATCGTGTCGCAGCGGGGAAACGAGCACGGGAGCCATGTCGATGGACGTCATCAATCAGCGTGAGGCGGTGCCGTTCACGACGGCCGACGGTTCGACGATCCGCGAGCTGCTCGCCCATCGCAATTCGTCGATCCGCAAGCAAAGCCTCGCCGAGGCCCGCCTCGCCCCCGGGCAGGCGACGACGCCCCACCACCATGCCGTCACCGAGGAGATTTACTACATCCTCTCCGGCTCCGCGGCGATGACCCTCGGCGAGGAAACCCGCCCCGTCGGCCCGGGCGACGCCATCGCCATCCCGCCGGGGATGCGTCACACGATCCGCAACTCCGGCCCCGACGAGCTCGTTTTCCTGTGCACCTGCGCCCCCGGCTACGAACACACCGACACCTTCCTCGAATCCTGATTCTTTCCGCGAATCCCAGGTCGAATCCCAGGTCGAATCCCCGATCACTCCCAGATCCACCGATCCCCGCGAATCCCAACGCCATGTCCCGAAACGACCCGTTCTCAGCCCTTCTTGTCTCCGAGGGGCTTGTCAGCGCCGAGCAACTTGCCGAGGTGACGCGGATCGCCGAGAGCTCCGGCAAGAAGCTCCACGATGAGATCGTGCGGCTCGGCTATGCGCCGGGCGACAAGGTGATGCGGGCGCTGGCGAAGGCCCACCGGCTGAAGTTTGTCGATCTGACGGGGATCACCGTCGAGCAAGACGTCATCGATCTCCTCCCGGAGAGCGTGGCCCGCGAAAACTCGATCTTCCCCGTCGCCAAGGATGGCAACACGCTCCGCATCGCTGGCTCCGATCCGACCGACATCGACACCCAAGACAAGCTCCGCTTCATTCTCAACCGCGACGTCCAGTTTGCGCTGGCGCCCCGCGAGCAGATCATCGAGGCGATCAACCGCCACTACGGTGCCAGCGACGGCGAATCGGCCGATTCGATGCTCCAAGAGTTCACCGACACCGCCATCGACTTCACCGAGACGGCCGTCGAGCAAGCGGCCAACCAGCAGCAGGAGGACAACTCCGACGCGCCGGTGGTGAAGCTCGTCAATCTGATCATCACCGAAGCGGTGCAACTGCGGGCCAGCGACATCCACATCGAGCCGTTTGAGGATCGCGTCCGCATCCGCTACCGGATCGACGGCCGGCTCGTCGAGCGCGACAATCCCCCCCGCCGCCTCCTCGGCGCGATCCTCTCGCGCATCAAGATCCTTTCGCGGCTCGACATCGCCGAGCGCCGCCGCCCCCAGGACGGCCGCATCAAGCTCACGGCCGACGGCAAAGACTACGATCTTCGCGTCAGCGTTCTGCCCACGAATCACGGCCAATCGGTCGTCATGCGGATTCTCGACAAGGACAACATCCGCGTCGGCATCCGCCAGCTCGGCCTCTCCGAGCACGACTTCCGCAATTTCAAGACGCTCATCCGCCGCCCCAACGGCATCATCCTCGTCACCGGCCCGACGGGCTCCGGCAAGACGACGACGCTCTACGCCTCGCTCAACGAGCTCAATCGCCCCGACACGAAGATCATCACGGCCGAGGATCCGGTCGAGTACTACCTCGCCGGGATCAATCAGGTCGAGGTGCGCCACAACATCGGCCTCGACTTCGCCCGCGTCATCCGCGCCATGCTCCGCCAGGCGCCCAACGTGATCCTCGTCGGCGAGATGCGCGACACGGAAACGGCCCAGATGGGGATCCAGGCGTCGCTGACGGGGCATCTCGTGTTCAGCACGCTCCACACCAACGACGCCCCCAGTGCCATCACGCGCATGATCGACATGGGGGTGCCGGCGTACCTCGTCGCCTCGAGCATCATCGCTGTGGTGGCACAGCGACTCGTGCGGGTGAATTGCGTGAAGTGCAAGCAGCCCTTCCAGCCGCTCGACACGCAGATCGAGACGGCCGGCGTGACGGCGGAGATGCTCAAAGGCGCCACCTTCATGAAGGGGCGTGGCTGTGCCAATTGCACAAAGAGCGGCTACAAGGGGCGGCTGGGGATCTTCGAATTGATGGTGATGAGCGGCAAGATCCGCGAGCTCGCCTTCCAGGGGGCCCCCACGCAAGACATCCGCCGCGCCGCCTGTGCCAACGGGATGCGAGTGATGTTCGACGACGGCATCCAGAAGGTCCTCCGCGGAATCACGAGCTTCGACGAAGTCTTCCGCGTAGCCAAAAAAGTCGAAGCCTGACCGGCTCGCACGGCCAAGCAAAGCAAAGCCCCGCCCACTTCCCACCGCCCCGCAACCACCGCCCCGCAACCCCCGCCCCGCAACCCCCGCCCCGCAACCCCCGCCCCGCAACCCCCGCCAGCGCCGCCAGCAAGGGGTCGCCCGTGCTCCGAGAGCCGGCGTAGCCGACAAGCGCAGCCCGGAGGGCGAAGCGCAGGCGGGTCCGAGCGAGTGGAGGCCAT
>CAMARC010000066.1 GCA_945860405.1 Candidatus Kuenenia stuttgartensis
CGTTCTTGACGCTCTCGAACCACGACAGCCCGTAGCCGTGGCCGGCAAGGCTCGTGATCACGTCGAGATCACCGTCGCCGTCGACGTCATAGGTGTGCATCTGGGCGCCGCCGGTGCCGAAGGCGAACGGGTGCTTCGTCCAGGCGGGAGGCGTGCTGCCGGCAGCTACCGGCGCCGGCTGCTCCCACCATCCCCCGGCCATGAGGAGATCGGGGCGGCCGTCACCGTTGACATCGCCGACGCCGAGGCCGTGCTGATACTGCCCCCAGCTCTCCTTCTCGGAGCAGGGGGTGAACGTCCAGCGCTCGGTGGCAGTCTTGTCGGACGGGGTCGCGAAACCGAGCACGCCACCGGTGTGGAAGACGAGTTCGGCCTTGCCGTCGCCGGTAACGTCGAGGAAGTCGGGGGCCTCGTTGTCGACCACCGGGTGGACGAGATGCTTCCCCCAGCCCCCCTGCGAGGCCTGCACGGTGGCGCTGTCCTTGCCGGGATTGCGGAACCAGGCCACTTCCTTCCCCGGCCACTCGTTGACGAGGACATCGAGCCAGCCGTCGCCATCGACATCGCCGACGCCGGTCATGAAGTTGTTGGAATACTGGTTGGGATCGAAGTCCTTGGCGGGGTAAATCTCGTGCCGTTCCTTGAACTCCGGCCCGGCGTACCAGTAGGGGCCATAGACCGCATCGCCGTGGCCGTCCTTGTCGATGTCGCCGACGCCGGCAGCCTCGGCATGGAACTTGTCGGTGAGGACCACTTTGCGGAACGTCGGCGGAGCGGCCGGAACGTCGTCCCCGAACGCCAAAGCCACGATCACCGCGACCACCAAACCCAACCTCTGTACCGGACAGTTCATCAACCACCTCCTAACGTAGGATATCCTCTACCCCGGGATAACGCCCCGCGGGCTCAAGCAACACCTGCCTCGCCGCGGCCATTCAGGATACTGGAAACACACCGATCGTCCGACGCGAAGAATCTGCCGACGCGATCAGCCGCTTGGGGGGCGTTTTGCGACAAGGTCTTCAAGCCAGCCCTCGAGACGGTCGAAAAGCGCTTCCCGATCAAACTCGCGGGAGCCGTACTCCCGACCGCGCTGGCCGATCGATTCGCGTTCATGCGGCAGAAGGTCAGCCATTCGGGCGACGATCTTGGCCAGAGCCTCGCTATCGCCGGCAGGGCAGGTGAACCCGGCCCCGGCCTCTTCGATGACCCGTGCCCCTTCGCCGTCGAGCATGCCAAGGATTGGGATACCGGTGGCAAGGTAGGGTTGCACCTTGCCGGGGATGGTAAGCGCAAAAATTGGATCAGATTTGAGGGACACGAGCAGCGCACCTGCCGCTCGGAAGAACGATGGCATCCGCTCGAGTGGGTGCTTGCCGAGAAAGACAATGGAACTCCCCAGTCCGCGTGAATCCACCGCCCTCCGTGCTTCGTCCGCTGCCCTCCCATCTCCCACCACCAAAAAACGGACATCCGTACGATGTCGCAGCAGCGTACAAGCGTCGATGATCGAGGGAAAATCCTGTGCTTCGCCGATGTTTCCTGCAAACACGACGTTGAACGTGCTGGCGTAAGGCTCTGTCTCGGGGGCGCGCTCCACCACGGTCTCGCTGAGGAAAACCGACTCGGCCCAGCCAGGAAAATAGCGGGTCCGGGAGTTGTCGCCCGCCCAGAGCTCGATATTGGCAAAAAATGCACGCGACTGAACTAGGATGAGATCACAACGTCTGTAAATGAAGGAAACGAGCCTGCCGACGACGCCGAGGAGAAACGGAGAACGGACAATCCCCACGGCTGAAAGTGTCTCCGGCCAAAGATCGAGAACCCACATCACCATCGGCGCTCGGAACCACCAGCGGAGGAAAATCGCCGGCAGCGCGGACGTGATCGGTGATGACTCGAACATGAAAATCGCGTCGTAGCGTGCTCCGCGGAGCAACCAGGGGCCGAAGAGCGTGGCCCAGAAGACGAAGCTCCAATAGTTGAGCATCAAGGACAATTTCCCCTGTCCGCGTGGCCGGAGCGGCACACGAAGGACCCGAGCGCCATGGTACGACGCGAACGCCTCAGGATCGAGCCGGTACATGTCGTACAGCCGCCCCCCCGGATAATTCGGGCGGCCGGTCAGGACCGTTACGACATGACCACGGGCAACGAACCCCTCAACCAGGTCATTGACCCTGAAAGTCTCGGGCCAGAAGTACTGCGTGACAACCAGAAGATGCATGAAGGGCTTCCGCAGAATCCATGGGTCGGAGGGAAGTCCTCTTGGCAACCATCCTCGGGACCGTTTACCACGGACAAGGACTTCCCATTCCTAGCTGTCCGTGGAAAAAGTCATCCATGACCATTTTCCACTTGATACACCCCCCAAAAAGCCAAAGGATTTCAGGGTTATCTGCCGCCGCGTCCGGCGGCGGTCATTTGATCCACGGCTTCCTAGGCCACGGCGGATCGCAGGACGGATCACGGATCCCACAACCCGACGGAGGTGACAATTGAGGTCCTCGGTCAATCCCGCCGCCAGACGACGCGGTTCACGTAATCGGTGTAGCTGATAATGATCCGCAGCACCTTGTCGGAGACGTTTGGCATCGAATAGTCGCCGACGAGGCGGAGCGTCCGATCCACGCCGCGCCGTTGCGTGGCGAGGATCGCCAATCCCTGCCGAACCCGCTCGAGCTCGAGCCCCACCATCATCACCGCTGCCTCCTCCATCCCCTCCGGCCGCTCGTGGGCCTCGCGGATATTGAGCGCCGGGAAGTTGAGGATCGACGACTCTTCGCTGATCGTGCCGCTGTCGGAGAGCACGGCGCGGGCTTCGGTTTGAAGCTTGACGTAGTCGTGGAAGCCGAGCGGCTTGAGGAGACTGACGCGCGGATCGAACGCCACCCCGGCAGCTTCGACACGTTTCCGGGTCCGCGGATGCGTCGAGACGATCACCGGCAGGCCGTGGTCAGTGGCGAGGGCGTTGATGATCGCCACGAGCCGATGGAAGCTCCGCTCCGACTCGATGTTCTCCTCGCGGTGGGCGCTGACGACGAAATACTCCCCAGCTTCGAGGCCAAGCCGACCGAGAACGTCGGAGGCCGCGATCCGCGGCCGCTCATGCTCGAGGACCTCGAACATCGGGCTGCCGGTCTTGATGACGAGATCGGGCCGGAGCCCCTCACGGAGAAGGTATTCGCGGGCAATCGAGCTGTAGCAGAGATTGACGTCGGCCACGTGATCGACGATCCGCCGATTGATCTCCTCCGGCACGCGTTGGTCGAAGCAGCGGTTGCCCGCTTCCATGTGGAAGACTGGAATCTTGCGGCGCTTGGCCGGGATCACCGCCAGACAGCTGTTGGTGTCGCCGAGGACGAGGAGCGCCTCCGGCTTCTCTGCCGCGAGGACGTCGTCGACGGCGCCGATGATCCGGCCGATCGTCTGGGCGGCGCTCCCTGACTGGCCGGGGAGCGGCGTCGCCGTGTCGAGGAAGTGATCGGGCCGCTTCACCCGCAGATCCTCGAAGAAGATCTGGTTGAGCTCGTAGTCGTAGTTTTGCCCGGTGTGGACCAGGACATGCTCGCAGTGCTCGTCGAGGCGCTCGAGGACCCGCGACAGCCGAATGATCTCAGGCCTCGTCCCCACCACCGTCATGACTTTCAGACGCTTCATCCGTCGACCTTCATGGCAATGGTGTCGGGGCGATCACGGTCGAACAGCTCATTGGCCCACAGCATCACGATCAGCTCGTCGTCGCCGATGTTCGTGACGTCGTGAGCCCAGCCCGGGGCCGTCTCGACGATCGAGCCCTCACCACCGCGGACGGTGAGTTCGTGGCGTTCGTCGGTCACGACATGCCGGAAGCCGAAACGGGCAGTTCCCCGGATGACGAGGAACTTCTCCGCCTTCGAGTGGTGGTAGTGGCCGCCGCGGGTGACTCCCGGGCGGGCCGTGAAGTAGCTGAATTGCCCCGAATCGAGCGTTCGCAGCATCTCCACGAACTCCCCACGCGGGTCACCACGCCGGGGCACGTGGTAGGCGAAGCTGTCGGTCGGCAGGAAGCTCAGGTAGGTCGAATGGAGGGCTCGGACGAGGCCGCTACCAACACGCGGCGTGACGAGCGTCTCCCGGCCGGCATGCATTGCCCGGAGCGTCTCCACGACTTCGCCGACGCTCGTCGCGTAGACCGGGCCTGCCTCGCGAAAGCCGCCCCCCTCGTGTGGATGCTCGAGGACCTCGAGGAACGCCTCGACGACATCGTCGACGTAAACCAGATGCAACGGCGAGGCAGGATCGTGGATCGTGACGGGGAGGCCGCGGGCGATGTTGTGGCAGAACGTGGCCACGGCCGAGTTGTAGTTTGGCCGCGACCATTTCCCGAAAACGTTCGTCAGTCGGAAGAGGTGGACGGGAGCATCTGTTGCCTTCGAATAGGCCTCAAGTGCCTCCTCGGCCCCCCGCTTGCTTTGGCCATAGGCGTTGTCGAGCGCCGCCTGGGTCGAAGAGCTGAAGATTACCGGCTGCTTCCGCCCCGTGGCGGCGAGGATCGCGCACAGCCGCTCGGTCGTGCCGGTGTTGCCGGCGGCGTAATCAGCTGGATCGGGGGGGCGGTTGACCCCGGCCAGATGAACGACACAATCGGCCGCCGCAGCCGCTTCCCGGAGCGCCTCCTCGGAGGCTCCGCGGCCGATCGGCAGCACCTCGACGCGACCGACCTCGGCAAGCCTGACGCGGAGGTTGCGCCCGAGAAATCCCTCCGCACCGGTGACGAGCACTCGCATGGCCAACCCTCGGATCACTTGGGGAGGGCGTTGCGGATGATCTCCAGACCGAGGAGCACCTGCTTCACCTCGTCGACGGAGAGACGCTTCGTGTTGTGGGAGGTGTAATCCTCGATCTGGGCGATGTCGGCCTCCCCCTCGACGAAGTACTTGTCGTAATTGAGGTCGCGGGCATCGGCGGGGATTCGGTAGTAGCCACCGTGGTCATCGGCCCGGGCCATCTCCTCGCGCGAGACGAGCGACTCGTAGAGCTTCTCACCGTGACGGGTGCCGATGACGCGGATCTCGGACTCGGGGCGGAAGAGTTCGACCATCGCCCGAGCGAGGACGTCGATCGTGCAGGCCGGGGCCTTCTGTACGAAGATATCACCAGGCTTGGCGTGCTCGAAGGCGTAAAGGACGAGATCGACCGATTCCTCGAGCGACATCAAGAACCGGGTCATGCCCGGGTCGGTGAGGGTGATCGGCTTCCCCTCCTGCATCTGCCGGAGGAACAGCGGGATCACCGACCCACGCGACGCCATCACGTTGCCGTAGCGGGTGGCGGAGAGGACGGTTTGCGAGGCGTCGATGAGCCGCGACTTGGCCACCATCACCTTCTCCATCATCGCCTTGGAGATCCCCATGGCGTTGATCGGGTAGACGGCCTTGTCGGTGGAGAGCACGACGCAGCGTTGGACCCCGTTGGCGATCGAGGCCCGGAGGACGTTCTCGGCGCCGAGGACATTCGTGCGGACCGCCTCCATGGGATAGAACTCGCAGGAGGGGACCTGCTTGAGAGCGGCAGCGTGGAAGACGTAATCGACTCCGCGGAGCGACTCTTCGACCGAGACGTAGTCGCGGACGTCTCCGATGTGGAACTTCACCCGGTCGTTCGCCAGGCGGATCCGCATGTCCTCTTGCTTCTTCTCGTCTCGGCTGAAGATCCGGATCTCACGGAGCGGCAGCCGCAGAACCCGATCGAGGACGGCATTGCCGAACGACCCGGTGCCACCGGTGATGAGGAGCACTTTGTCGTTGAACATCACGATCCTCGCGGGGGGGAGATCATCACTGGCTGTTTGCAGCGTCACAATAAGGCGTTGATGGGGACGATTCAAGAACCGCGATCGGCGTGCCGGTGAACCGCCGCTCCCGCCTCCCAGGCAGCCGTCTGCCGGCAGCCGACACGAATCACCGCTCACTCCACTTCGAACACCGCCTCGATCTCCACCGGCACGTTCTCCGGGAGCGCGGCAACGCCGAAGGCACTGCGGACGCCGATTCCCGCCTCACGCCCCCAGATCTCGGCGAAAAGTTCACTGCAGCCGTTGAGCACGTGCGGCTGCTTCGTGAACTCAGGGGTGCAGTTCACCATCCCCAACACCTTCACCACCCGCTTCACCCGATCGACGCTCCCCAGGGCGTTCTCGACCGTGGCGAGGATCGCACAGGCCACTTGCCTGGCAGCCGCCTTGCCGGCGTCGGCATCGAGTTCGACGCCGACCTTGCCACGAACGAGCGAGCCATCGGGGAGGAGGGGGAGATGGCCGGAGGTGTAGAGGAGGTTTCCCATCCTCAAGCAGGGCGTGTAGGCCCCCACAGGCTTCGGCGCCGGCGGGAGCGGGAGGGCGAGGGCACGGAGGGCGTCAGAGGCTGCCATGGGCATTGGTCACGAGGGAGGGGATCAGGGCCAGGGGCCACTGACGGAGAGGGAAATGTTCAGCCGCCGTAGGCTTGCGCCGTCGGGGCCCGCTTGAGATCGTCCTCGAGGCTGCGGTGCGCGGCGATTCCCTGGCTCTGGAGATCGCCATGGTAGGCCTTCACCGCTTCTTCCGCTGACGTGGCGCCGTCGGCGACGGCGCGGAGGTGGCGGACGAAAGCGAGTTGATCCTCGGCGGCATTGATCTTCCGGCCGAAGAGGGCGACGCGGGCGCCGTGCTGCTTGGCATCGGCCAGGAGCCCGAAGGCGTCGTGGGTCGTCCCGGCGCCGCCGCCGAGGATGCCGACGACGAGCGAGCGGTCGTAGGCGGCGAGTTGCTCGGTGACCTCGGGGCCGAGGTAGGGGATCTTGAGGAAGATCGGCCGGCCCGCCCGCGGCACACCGGCAAGCGTCCGGGCCACATGGTCGGCGAGGAAGCGGGCGATGTCGCGGGGGCGTTCGTCGCGCGGCCGGTCGCCCGCGGGGCGGCCCGGCGTGCGGTCGATGGCGTTGGGATAGAAGACCTCAAGGAAGTGGCGAAAGCCCGCCCGCTCAGCCTCGGCCCGGAACGTGCCATAGGCATCGAGCATCGCCCTGTCGAGCGTCGCGTCGTCGTTGAGGGTCAGCGAGAAGAGGCCGAGATCGGCGCCGCGCCCTCTCGACGAGGCGCTGCCGTCGGCGTGGCTGCGGTCGATCCGGCCGCACTGGGCCTGGGAGATCGAGGTGGTCGTGAAGGGGAGGGCGGGCTGGCGCGGGTAGTTGCCGCTGCCGGCGGCGAGCCAGATGTCGGTGGTGTCGTTCATCCGCACCGCCGGCGTGACATGGCTGTCGACAAACAGCCCCTCGTCGATGGCGAGGACTTCGCTCGTGCTCCCGCTCATCAGCATGATGTCGACGAGTCCCTGGGCGACGAGCTGCCGGATCGACTCGCGAAACTCCGCGATCGTACGGAACGGCCCGCGGAACGGATCCCCCCCCGCCGGACCCCCGGCGCCGCCAGGCCGAAGGCCATGTCGGCATCCTTGGCATCGGCAAGGATGAAGTCTTGGCAGGAGGGATCGGCGACGATCCGGGCGAGCTTGAGATCGAGCGACTTCTGCGAGGGGGCGCGGTGCATGGTGGGGAAATCCTCAAAACTTCGGAGCGGCAGAGCGGTTTCGCGGCGGAGAGAGTCGGACGAACAGCGTACCCGATTCCGCCTGCAATTTTCGTCGCCGGGCGGGTATTCTTTCCCCTTTCACAAACTTTGGCAGCGCGCTGATGGCGGCCGCCGCCACGACCCATTCCCACTTCGATCGAGGGCAAATCGACCATGGCCGAATCGCAATACCGTTTCTCCGTCGGCCCTTGGAATCTCGGCCGCGGCGCTGATCCCTTCGGCCCCCCCGTCCGCCCGGCCGTCCCCTTCGACGACGTCCTCGACGTGGCCGTCGACCTCGGCTTCGAGGGGATCCAGTTCCACGACGACGACGCCGTGCCCGATCTCGAAAACCTTTCTCCAGCCCAAATCGTCGCCCAGGCTGAGGCCATGAAGCAGAAGCTCGCCGACAAGAACCTCGTCGCCGAGTTCGTTGCTCCCCGGCTCTGGGAGCACACCAACGGCATTGACGGCGGCTACACGAGCAACGATCCCGCCTGCCGGAAGTGGGCGATCGAGCGGTCGAAACGGGCCGTCGACGTCGCCAAGGCGCTCGGCACCGACTTGATCGTCCTCTGGCCGGCTCGGGAAGGAACCGGCGTCCGCGAGAGCAAGTGCCCGATCGAGGCCTCGCGGCGGATGATCGAAGCCTGCAACGCCATCCTCCACGCCGATCCGACGGTCCGGATCGCCATCGAGCCGAAGCCGAACGAGCCGGTTGACACAGCCTTCATCCCCACGATCGGCCATGCCCTCGCCCTCGGCTCGCGCTGTGCCGATCCGGCCCGGGTCGGCGTCCTCATCGAGAGTGCCCACGCCACCCTCGCCGGCCTCGATCCGTCCGACGAAATGGGCTTCGCGCTCGCCGCCGGGAAGCTCTGGAGCGTTCACCTCAACGACCAGAACGGTCTGAAATACGACCAAGACAAGGTCTTTGGCGCGGCAAACCTCCGCGGAGCCTTCGATCAGGTCCGCGTCCTCGAATCGGTCGACTACGCCGCGAGCGGCTGCTTTGTCGGCTTCGACGTCAAGGCGCAGCGGACGCAGAAGGCGGAATCGGCCACGGCCCATCTGGCCACGAGCCAGGCGGTGTTCCTCAAACTCGTCGAGAAGGTCCGCACCTTCCCGGTCAACACCGCCGAATCGATGGTCGCCGCCCGCGACTACGAAGCCCTCGAGCGGCTCGTCCTCGAGCATCTCCTCGGCTGACACGCTCCGCCCCGCGACGGTAAACTCAAGGGCGACCGGTCCATCCGGGCCGGTCGTCCGGGGGTTTTTTAACGTGGTCTGTCGCCGTTCCACTTTTCCCGCTCGCCTCGCTCCCATCTGGCTCGCGCTCGTGGGGCTGTGTGGTCTTCAGCATGCCGCGGCGGAGCCGACTGCCGCCGACGCCCCTGACTTCGCCACCGTTGTCGCGCCGCTCCTCGCCCGCCGCTGTGGCGCCTGCCACGGGCCGGTCACGGCCGAGAGCGGCTGGCGGGTCGACGATCGCACGCGGGCACTCGCCGGCGGCGACTCCGGGCTCCCCGGGATCGTGCCTGGGAAGCCGGAGGCGAGCGAGATCGTCCGCCGTGTCACGACCGACGACGCCGAAACCCGGATGCCGGCCGACGCCGATCCCCTGCCGGCGGAGGAGACAGCGATTCTCGCTGGCTGGGTGGCTGCCGGGGCCCCGTGGCCAGACGATTTCGCCACGCTCCCCCTCGCGCTTTTTCCGGACGAGAAAAAACCATCGTCGCACTGGGCCTTCCAGCCGATTGTCCGGCCGCCGCTCCCGGAGTTCGCCGGGATCACCCACCCGATCGATGCCTTCATCGCCGAGGCGCTTGCGGCCAAGGGGCTCGCCATCCAGCCCGAGGCTCCACCGGCGACACTCCTCCGGCGACTTTTCTTCGATCTTGTCGGACTGCCACCGACGCCCACCGACGTGCAGGCCTTCACCGCCGACGTGGCCACGCGGGGCACAGACGCAGCCTTCGCCGATCTTGTCGACCGGCTCCTCGCCTCCCCTGGCTTCGGCGAACGGTGGGCGCGGCATTGGCTCGACGCCGTTCGCTTCGCCGAGAGCAACGGCTTCGAGATGAACCAGACGCGTCCCAACGCCTGGCGCTACCGCGACTGGGTGATCGAGAGCCTCAATGCCGATCTCCCCTACGACGCCTTCGTCCGCGCCCAACTCGCCGGCGACAGTTGTGGTGCCGACGTCGCCACCGGATTTATCGTCGGCGGCGCCTGGGATCAGGTGAAGTCCCCCGACCCGGTGCTCACCGCCAACCAGCGGGCCGATGAGCTCCACGACATGGTGAGCACGACGAGCTCAGCGTTTCTGGGCCTCACCGTCGGCTGTGCCCGCTGCCACGACCACAAGTTCGACCCCATTCCGCAAACCGACTACTACCGGCTCAAGGCCGTCTTTGCCGGCGTCGAGCATGGCGAACGGGAGGTGACGCTCCCCTCCGAGTCGCCCCGGCAGGATCGGCGGGACGAGATCGCCAGGCTCCTCGCCGAAGCGGGGGTGGGGTCGCTGCGCCGCGCCGTCACCCATCGGCAAAACGTCGACCGCTTTGCCCCGACCCCGGCCCGCTTCATCCGCTTCACGATCCTCGAGACAAGCGGCGCCGAGCCCTGCCTCGACGAACTGGAAGTCTTTTCAAGCGATGGCCGCAACGTCGCCCGCGGCGCCACGCCCACCTCCGCCGGCGACTTCGCCGGCAACGCCTTTCATGTGTTGGCCCATGTGAACGACGGCCAGGTTGGCAACGAGCATTCCTGGATCTCCAACACCCCCGGCACCGGCTGGGTGCAGCTTGAGCTTCCCGCCACCGAGACAGTTGACCGGGTGGTTTGGAGCCGCGATCGCTCCCCGGAGCCAAAATATGCAGACCGGGTGGCGACGCGCTACGAGATCGCGCTCTCCACCGACGGCGTTGCCTGGACGCCGGTCGCCTCCGATCTCGATCGCCGCCCGTTCGGCGACGGCACCGCCGCCCCCGACGATGCTCCGGCGGCAACGCCGCCCGGGAGCGTCGCCGATCCGGCGAGCGTGGCTGGAAAGATCAGCGCGCTGAAAGCGGAGCTCGCCGGCCTCGACCGCGGTCCGATGGCCTATGCCGGCCGGTTTACCGAGCCCGGGGCCACGTTTCGGATGTTTCGTGGCGACCCCACCCAGCCGCGCGAAGAGATTCTCCCCGGCCCCCTTTCCCGGATCGGCTCAGGGCCGTGGCCGGAAGCACCGCCCTCCGCCGAAGCGGCCCGCCGGCGGGCGCTTGCCGACTGGATCGTCGATCCGGGCAATCCGCTCACCGCGCGGGTGATCGTCAACCGTCTCTGGCACCATCACTTCGGCACGGGGCTTGTCGACACGCCGAGTGACTTCGGGGCAGGGGGGGGGCGGCCGTCGCACCCTGAGCTTCTCGACTGGCTCGCCAGTGAACTCGTCGCCAACGGCTGGCGCCTCAAATCCATCCACCGGCTGATCGTCACGAGCCGGGCCTGGCGGCAGGGGGGAGATGCCGATGCTCAGGCGCTTGCGCTCGATGCTCAAGACCGGCTCCTGTGGCGCTATCCGCCACACCGGCTCGAGGCCGAGGCGATCCGCGATGCGATCCTGACCACGAGCGGCAGCCTCAATCCGCAGGCCGGCGGGCCAGGATTTGATCTCTTTGTTGCCAACGCCAACTACGTGAAGGTCTACGAGACAAAGACGGAATTTTCAGCCGACGACTTCCGGCGGATGATCTACCAGAGCAAGCCGCGTTCGGAGCTCGACACGTTCTTTGGCGCCTTCGACTGCCCCGACGCGGGGCAGATCCAGCCAAAGCGAACCTCGAGCACCACACCGCTCCAGGCGCTCAATCTCTTGAACGGCGCCTTCCTCATCGACCAGGCCGAACGCTTCGCCGCGCGCGTGGCCCGTGAAGCGGGCGACGACAAGGCTAACCAAGTCCGCCTCGCGTTCCTCCTCGCCTTCGGTCGCGAGGCAACCGCAGCAGAGATCGCCGCCGCGACACAGCTCGTCGCCGACCACGGTCTCCCGGCGCTCTGCCGGGCGCTCTACAACGCCAACGAGTTTCTCAGCGTTCGCTGACGAGCTCAATACTGCTTCGATGCCCTGCCCCCGGGGAAGATGGCGGTTCAGGAAAGGATTAAACGCCGGTTCAGACTGCATGGACTGGCGGAGCCAAAGCGAGAGATTTACCCGGCAGAGAAGCCGGCCCCGGGACTGCGGGAACGAGATGTTTTGCCTCGTGCTACCATGGCCACCAAGGAGATCGAGCGATGACAACCGTCACAATTCAAGAGGCACAGTCGAGGCTCACCGATCTCATCCATCGACTGTCCCCCGGGGAAGAGATCGTGATCACGGAGAACGACCAACCGGTCGCCCGCCTCGTCCCCACCCCCGCCGTCGCCTCCAAGAAAGCCCGCCAGCTGGGGACGATGAAGGGTTCCGTGCTCTCCATGGCTCCAGACTTTGACGCGCCGCTCGAGGACTTCGAGGAGTACACGGGATGAGGCATCTGCTCGATGCCCATTCGTTGATCTGGGCCCTGGATGATCCGCGTAAACTCGGGCCCCGGGCGATCGCCATTCTCGAAGACCCGGACAACGAACTGGTCATCAGTGCTGGAACGATCTGGGAGCTTTCCATCAAGGTGGGGCTGGGAAAGCTCTCGTTGTCGCTCCCATACCGAACGTGGATGGAACGGGCCCTGATCGATCTTGACCTCGCGATGGCGCCGGTCACCCTGGAAGTCGCTGAACGGCAGATGGTGTTGCCGTTCCATCATCGGGATCCTTTTGACCGGCTTCTGGTGGCACAGTGTCTCGTTGAGGTGATCCCGATCGTCAGTACCGATTCCGTTTTTGATCGATACGGAGTGAGCCGCATCTGGGGCTGAGTCCTTCTCAGTGAAGCCCAGCGGATCAGCGCCTGATCGCCTTTGCTGCTGTCCGCGGGAAGCCCGGCTTCAAGGGCCGGATGGGCCTCTTTGAGCCGAGCGAGGTCGCCCAAATCCACGATCGAGTTGCTCGCCCTTCGCTCTACGCCTGGAACCTCTAACCCGTCGTTCGCACTCACGCTGCCAGGGAGGCTTCGGACCGCTTCCGCCGCCGCTGCTCGACCATCGCAAGCACTCCGGCGACGAGCGACAGGGCGTTTGCGCCCATGGCGGGGTCGATCTCGGGGACGGCACCGGCTGAAATCGTCAGCCGCCCGGTCAGCTCGCTGAACGAAAGCAGTTGGTCTCCGATCGTGGTCGTCCAGATCCCACCCGCGCCGGAAAGGCTGTAGCCGGAATAGAGCCCCGTGCCGGTGGTGAACACCGAGGAGAAGTCGCCGATCGAAGCTCCGGTGAAGGCAAAGAGTTCGAAGCCCGTCCCATTGAGAAACTTCGTCGAGTTTCCGAAGTCGAGATTGAGGCTGCCGCCGTATGTGAGCCCACCGGAGGTGGTGATCTGGATCTGGTCGTAGTTGATGCCGGCGACGCCGGCGCCCGCCCCGGAACCGATGACCTCCATAAACATCGTGCTCCCGAACTGGAGATCGAGCGCCGCGGCGGCAAGCGCCCCCGGGCTGTTGCCGGGGGAGAGCACTCCGCCCGACTGCACCGCGACCAGGGCCCCGAGCGTGCCGCTGCCGCCGAGCGTGCCGCCGTTGCCAACCGTGACGGCGGAATTCGTGAGGCTCCCGTTGACGAGAAGCGTGCCGGCCGAGACGGTCGTGCCGCCGGAGTAGCTGTTTGAGCCGGAGAGGGTCAGGGTGCCAGCCCCGAGCTTTGTGAAACTGCCGCCGGAGCTTGTCAGATTCAAGGCGAGGGTGACGTTTTGGCCGTTGGTGTCGATTTTGACTTGCTGGTTGGCGGCATTGGAAAACCGGGCCGAGTAGTCGGCCGTGTTGCTCGCCGAGGATTGCAGCGTGCCGCCACCGAAGGAGATCGTGCCAGAGGAACCGATCGCATTGGCACTCCCCAGCGCCAGCGTGCCGGCGGTGAGCGTCGTAGCGCCGGAATAGGTGTTGGCCCCGGTGAGCGTCAGCTTGCCGGTGCCGACTTTCTCGAGCGCCAGGTTCGCCGTGGACATCACCCCCCGAAACGTGGAATCGTTGCTGTCGCCGACAATCAGCTTTCCATTGGCGGCCGTCGACCTGATAGCCCCGGCCAGAACCGAATCATTGAGGCCGGCGACGGTCTGCGTCGTGCCGTTGACATCGAAGGTTGCTGTACCAGAGCCTTGGAAGACGAGATTCCCGCCTGCTGGAACGGCACCAGTTCCCGTTATCCTCAACGTCGAGGAGTCGATCCGCGTATCACCGGCGTAGTTCGAAGACCC
>CAMARC010000067.1 GCA_945860405.1 Candidatus Kuenenia stuttgartensis
GGCTTGCGGATGTAGTCGTCGACGCCGAGCATCTCGGCGTAGGCCTTGTGGCGGCTCCCCTCGTTGGCGGTGATCATGATCACGCGCACTGGCACAGGATGGCTGCGGCGGAGCCGCTCGAGGACGAGGAATCCACTCCGCTTCGGCATCATCATGTCGAGGACGACGAGATCGGGATTTTCGCGTTCGGCCATCAGAATGCCCTGATTGCCATCGCGGGCGACAAGGATCTCATAGCCCTTCGACTCGAGAACCGTCCGCATCGATTCGATGATCTCGGGATCATCATCGACGAGGAGCACACGCCGGCCGCGGGGGGGCTCCGGCGGGCTCTGGGAAGCGGCAGCCACCGGCTTTTCATCCGCCCCGTCCGCCGTGTCGGCACGTCGTGACTTCACGGCCTTTTTGGCTTTCTTGGGGGCGGGCATGGTGCAATTCCTGATGTGGTGGGGGCTGGCGTGCTGCGGGGTTGGGAAGGCCCCCGAGTCGCCCGCACTATACGCCATCGACCGCCGGGCTGCCATTGACGCGGCCGTTGCCGCACGCGCGTCAGCCCGGGGGCGGGAGTGTCGCCTGCTGCCACGGCTGGCGGCAGAGAAAGAGGCTCGCGCCGACAAGGCCAAGGGCCGCGCCGAAGCAGGCGTCGCTGGGGAAGTGGGCCGATGAAACGATCCGCTGCGACGCTGCCATGGCAGCGAAGATGGCGAAGTAGATCCGGCCCCGCGGGTATCTCCAGGCCAGCGCCGCGGCAAACCCCGCCGCGATCGCCGAGTGCCCCGACGGGAAGCTGTTGATGTTCGACCGGCTCCCCGTGATCGTGGCCACGACCGACTCGTTGAAGGAATCCCAGACGCTGCTGTGGCTGGCGAAATCAACGGCCCGCGGCCGCACCCGATCGACGAGGAGCTTGATGATGTCGGTGAGGATGCCGCCGGTGAGGGTTGCCCCAAGGAATCGGGCAAACGTCGCCTGCTGGGGCGTCGGCTGCCGCGCCGGCCTCCCGAACGCCGGCGCTCGCCACATCGGCCAGGCGAGCGTGCCGTCGAGCGCCGCCACGAGGCCGAGGAGCACCACGACACTCACTGTGTGGCCGATGACCTCCGAGAGCGTCACGAGGCGGTGGATCTCGCCGGCGATCTTCACAAGCACCTTCGGCATCGCTGCCGGCCAGGCGCCGTCCTTGAACCATGCGGCCACCGGCACGTCGACGGCCAGAGCGGTGATCCCAAGAAAGACAAGCACCGCCGCCATACGCAGCAGCGGTGCCACCGAGGCAGGCCGATCGGCCGCCGCGACGATCGATTCGGAAGACGTCGCGGCGGCGCGGGGGCCGCCCGCGGAGCGCGGCTTGGGGTTGGAGCGTGTCATGCTCTGCATCGTGCCAAATGCGGCGCGGACGGTCTATCCGTATCGCGGCCGTATCGCGGCCGTATCGCGGCCGGGCGACTGGTCTGGCTGGAGAAGACACGCGCCTTTCCCCGGGAATCAGGTCCACAGCGTCCGGTCGAGGAGGCGGTAATTGATCGCCTCGGCGAGGTGATCGCAGCGTATCGTCTCGGCGGCGTCGAGATCGGCGATCGTCCGTGCCACCCGCAGCACTTTGTCGTGCGCCCGGGCCGAGAGCCCGAGATTTGTCACGGCCCCTTTGAGCATCTCGCTGGCCGGCGCGTCGAGCTGGCAGTGCTCGCGCACCAGCCGGCTCGACATCCGGGCATTGGCCCGGGTCGTGCTGCCAGCAAACCGGGCCGCCTGCCGCTCGCGGGCTGCGTTTACCGCCGCCCGCATCTGCTCACTCGACGTGCCCGCTCGCTTGGCAGAGAGATCACGGTAGGGAACGGCTGGCACCTCGAGTTGGATGTCGATCCGGTCGAGGAGCGGCCCGGAAATCTTCCCCATGTATCTCTCCACCTGCGGCGGCGTGCACTGGCACTCGCGGCGCGGGTCCCCCCGATAGCCGCAGGGGCAGGGGTTGAAGGCGGCGACGAGGATGAACTCGGCCGGGAAACGCGTCGTCGATTTGGCGCGGCTGATCGTCACCGAGCCGTCCTCGAGCGGTTGCCTGAGGACCTCGAGCGTCCGCCGGTTGAACTCGGGGAGCTCATCGAGAAACAGGACTCCATTGTGGGCGAGGCTGATTTCGCCCGGCATCGGCACCGAGCGGCCGCCGACGAGGCCAGCTTCGCTAATCGTGTGATGCGGCGCGCGGAACGGGCGGGTGGCGAGGAGCGGCTGCCCCGGCGCGAGGAGCCCGAGCGAACTGTAGATCCGCGTCGTCTCGATCGATTCGGCCGCCGAGAGCGGCGGGAGGATCGTCGGGATCCGCTTGGCGAGCATTGTCTTGCCGCCCCCTGGAGGGCCGAGCATGGCGACATTATGCCCTCCAGCCGCCGCCACACAGAGCGCCCGCTTCGCCGCCTCCTGCCCGCGGACGTCAGCGAAGTCTATGTCGTAGGAGGCATATTGGTTGAACCACTCCCCCATCCGCGACGGCGACGGGCTGATCTGCAGCTCGCCGGCGAAAAACCGCACCGCTTCGTTGAGATTGGCCACCGGGATGATCTCGATATCCTCGACGACCGCCGCTTCGGTGGCGCTCGCCGACGGCACGACCACGCCGCGGAGATTTTTTTGCCGCGCGGCCGACATCGCCATCGAGAGAGCGCCGCGGGCCGGCCGCGTCGAGCCCTCGAGCGACAGCTCCCCAACGACGGCATAGTCGTTGAATCGCTCCGAGGAGAATTGCCCGCTGCCGGCGAGGATCCCGAGCGTGATCGGGAGATCGAATGTCGCCGCCTGCTTCGGAAGCTCGGCCGGGGCGAGGTTGACCACCACCCGATCAAGCGGCCGGGTGTAGCCGCAATTGACCATTGCCCGGGCGACCCGGTGGGTGCTCTCGCGGATCGCGGCGTCGGGGAGGCCAACGAGGACAGTCGCCGGGAGGGCCCCGGTCGAGACGTCAACCTCGACATCAACCGGCACCGCCTCGATCCCCTGGAGTGAAAAGGTTCGCAGTCGCGCGAGCATGGGAGCTCTCCTGGTGCCGGCCAGGACGGCCGGTGGGTTTTGCAGGTCGGATGGCCTGTGATGTCACGAAGTGTACGCCCGTACACATCCCGCGCCAAGCCGCTTCCCGGACTTCTTCCCGACCGGGGCGATGGGGTACCCTGACGGCGGCGCTCCAGAGACGGAGCGGTATCCCCTTTCCCCCTGCGGATGTCAGCTTTCATGAGCGAGCAACAGAGCGTGGCTTCGGGTGGACGATTCTTCCCTGGATCGCTTGTCGCAATGGCGTGCCTGGCGGTAGTCGCTTCAGGGCTTGCCCGGGGCGACGAGGGGATGTGGCTGTTCAACCAGCCGCCGCTCGAGCGGCTCCAGAAGGATCACGGCTTCAAGCCGACGCCGGAATGGCTCCTCCATCTCCAGCAGTCGAGCGTCCGCTTCAATTCGGGCGGCTCGGGATCATTCGTCTCCGCCGACGGGCTTGTCCTCACCAATCATCACGTCGGCGCCGATAGCCTTCAGAAGCTCGGCGACGACACCCACGACTACTATCGCGACGGCTTCGCCGCGGTGACGCGCGACGACGAGCTCCGCTGCCACGACCTCGAGCTCAACGTCCTGATCTCGATCGAGGATGTGACCAAGCGCGTCCAGGGGGCCGTCGAGTTAGGGATGTCGGCCGACGATGCCTTTGCCGCCCGCCGCAAGGCGATGGCAGCGATCGAGCAGGAGTCGCTCGAGAAGACCGGCCTGCGAAGCGACGTCGTCACACTCTTCCAGGGCGGCGCTTATCACCTCTACCGGGCGAAAAAGTACACCGACGTCCGCCTCGTCTTCGCTCCCGAACGCCAGATCGCCTTCTTCGGCGGCGACGCCGACAACTTCGAGTTTCCCCGCTTCAATCTCGACATGTGCCTGTTCCGGGCCTACGAGGACGGCAAGCCGGCGAAGGTGGAGCACTTTCTCGCCTGGGGCTCCGAGCCTGTCCGCGAAGGGGAGCTCGTGTTCGTCTCCGGCCATCCCGGCCACACCGACCGGGCCAACACAATGCGTGAGCTCGTCGCCATGCGCGACCGGCAGATGCCGATGAGCTTGGCGATGCTCCGTCGCCTCGAAGTGATGCTCGGCGTCTATTCGGGGCAGGGGCCCGAAGAGGCCCGCCAAGCCTCGGAGGATCTCTTCGGCGTTCAGAACAGCCGCAAGGCTCGCGAGGGGCTTCTCGCCGGGCTCCTCGATCCGCGCGTCATGGCACGGAAGGAGGAGGCCGAGCGCCACCTCCGCGAGGAGATGGCCAAGTCGGCAACGACGCGCGGCAAGCCGACGCCGTTTGCCCGCATCGAGGATGCCGAGAAGGAGATCGATGCCATCGCCCTGCGCTATAACCTTCTCGAAGGGGGCGCGGCCTTCAACAGCAAGTATTTCTCCACCGCCCGGGCAATCCTCCGGGCTGCCGAAGAGCAGTCGAAGGGGAGCGGCGAGCGGCTCCGGGAGTTTCGCGACTCGGCCCGCGAGTCGATGGAGCTGGGGCTGTTTTCCGACGAGCCGGTCTACGACGCCCTCGAGACGGTCAAGCTCGCCGACTCGCTCACCTTCATGGTGGGGGCGCTCGGCGTCGATGACACAATCGTCAAGGCGGTGCTCGCCGGCAAGTCGCCGCGCGACCGGGCCGCGGAGCTCGTTAAAGGAACGGGGCTCGGCAAGCGGCCGACAGAGCCGGGGCACGATCCGGTCCGTGACACGCGTCGCGAGATCTACCAGGCCGGCCTCGACGGCGGTGCCAAGGCAGTGGAGAAGTCGGGCGATCCGATGATCGAGCTGGCGGCAGCGGTTGATGCCGAGGCCCGCCGGCTGCGAAAGATTATCGAGGCGGCCCGCGAGGTGAAGCAGCAGGCCCACGCCGAGATCACGCAGGCGCAGTACGCCATTGCCGGTGACGGCCTCTATCCCGATGCCACCTTCACCCTCCGCCTCGCCTACGGCACGGTGAAGGGCTACGAGCAGGACGGCAAGCGGATCGATCCGATCACCCACTACGCCGGGCTGTTTGACCGGGCGGCGCTGAAGAAGGAGACGCCGCCGTTTGATCTCCCCACGCGTTGGCAGACGCAGCGGAAGGAACTCGAGGCGAACGACGCCTTCTTGAAAGTCCCGTTCAACTTCGTCTCCACCGCCGACATCATCGGCGGCAATTCCGGCAGCCCGGTCGTCAACCGCGACGGCGAGCTTGTCGGGCTGATCTTCGACGGCAACATCCAGTCGCTGATCCTCGACGTCGCCTACGACGACCGCCAGAGCCGGGCTGTCTCGGTCGATGCCGCCGGAATCCTCGCCGCCCTGCGGACGGTGTACAAAGCCGACGAGATCGTCGCCGAGCTGACCGCCGCCCAGCAGCCCCCGCGGGCCCGGGCTGCCGATGCCGGGGACGCCGGCTGGAAGTCGCTCTTCGACGGCGAGTCGCTTGGCGGCTGGAAGAGCACGTCGTTTGGCGGTGAGGGGGAGATTGCCGTTGAGGACGGCTCGATCCTCATCGGCCGCGGCTCCGACATGAGCGGGATCACCTGGACGAAGGACGTGCCGAAGCAGAACTACGAGGTCGAGCTCGAGGCCCAGCGCGTCGACGGCAACGACTTCTTCTGCGGCCTCACCTTCCCGGTCGGCGACGATCCCTGCAGCTTCATCGTCGGCGGCTGGGGCGGGGGCGTTGTCGGGCTGTCGAGCATCGACGGCCAGGATGCCGCCCACAACAACACGACAACCTACAAGGAGTTCAAGTCGGGGAGGTGGTACACCGTCCGCGTCCGCGTCACGCCGGAGCGGATCGCTTGCTGGATCGACGACGAGCAGGTGGTCGACCAGAAGCTCGCCAACCGGATCGTCTCGATCCGCAACGAAGTCTTCGCCTCGAAGCCGCTCGGGATCGCCACCTACTCCACCGTCGCCCGTGTCAAAAACATCCGTGTCCGGCCGGTGGGCGCAGCGGCGAAGCCAGTCGCCGAAGGCGCGGCCGCCGCGCAGGACGAATGAGCGACACCCCAACCGACTCCACGGCGGCGGGGGAGGAGGCTGATCCGTCGGCCTCCCCGGTCGCCGACCGTCCCGACAAACTCCGGCTGCGGATTGCCGGGGAGGCGGGGCGGATGCTCGCTGACCGTGGTGGCGACGCCCGTCGCGCCGGCTTCCGGGCCGCTAGGCGCGTGGGGCGGGGCTGGGTGCCGCCGCAGCATCTTCCCGACACCGGTGAGATTCGCCGCGAGACCGAGCGGGCGATGGTGCAGGGCTCCGATGCCCCGGCCGGAAAGCCGGGGCTTCCCGGCGACCGCTTCGACCGGATCGCCGAGCTTGTCCGCGTCCTCGGCGCGGTGAAGCGCGATCCGGTCAAGTATCCGGAGGGGGACGCGCTCGAGCATTCGCTCCAGGTGTTTGCGAGAGTGAGCGAGGAGTGTCCGTGGGACGAGGAACTGCTCACGGCGGCGCTCGTCCACGACATCGGCCTGGCGATCGACCGCTCCGCCGCGGTGGCCGTAGCGCTCAAGGAGCTTGCCGATCTCGTCACCGATCGCACCCGGTGGCTTGTGGAGATGCTGCCGGTAGCGACAGCCCTCCACGCCGGCACGCTCGGGCACAGGGCCCGTCATCGGCTTGAGGAGCATCCCGACTACGACAGCCTGCGGCTTCTTGAATCAGCCGACCGCCGCGGGCATGTCCGCAGCGGCGAGGCTCCGACGCTCGAGGAAGCGATTGAAATCCTCCGCGGGCTCGACAGCGACGACGGCGCTCAAGCGACAGGCAACGGAGACGACGACGACGCTCACCGATCCGACGACGACGCCTGATACGCGGAGCCGCAGGTGTCGCGGGTACACAGCGTTCAACCGTGGCCACGCCAGCCCGGGCGGCGACAGGGGCCGTCTTGCCGATCGCCGACGGCCGTCGACGCCTGGCCGCCAACCCCTCACTTGCGGCATGCGGGGCAAGGGTGGATATACTGCAGGCGGCGCCTGTTAACGCGCCAGCGGCTGGGGTCTAGAATCGACGTACGCCATTGCCGGGAAGCCCATTGCGTCCAAGGGGCGAAAGCGGCGCAGGTGCGTTAACACGGAGACGCGGGTGGTTATACGGACCGTATAAATACAAGTTCTGGCAATCCGGTATACTCAAACGGCACGAGGAGGCACGTATGTCAACTGATATCTCGATTGAAACGATGTCGGTCGCCGAGAAGGTGCGGCTCCTTGAAAGCGTTTGGCAAAGCCTTTGCGCTCGCCCCGGTGATGTGCAGTCGCCTGAGTGGCACCGCGAGGTTCTCGAGGATCGCAAGCGTCGGCTCGAGGATGGGCGCGCGACGGTGTCGGCCTGGGCTGACGCTAAAGCCCGCTTGATGCAGCTCGGGCGATGATTGTCAGTATTTCCTCCGATGCGGAGGCTGACCTCGCCGAGGGCTATTGGTTCTATGAGCGGCAGTCGCCGGGGCTCGGCGACTATTTCCGTAGCTGCTTGATCGCCGATATCGATTCCCTTTCGTATTACGGCGGCATTCATGAAATCGCCCTTGGATACCATCGGTCTCTGTCCAATCGCTTTCCCTTTTGTATCTACTACACGCTGAGCGAAGGCATACTGGTGGTCGTTGCGGTAATAGATGCTCGCCGAGATCCCCTGTGGATTCGGCGGAGACTGACATAGCAGGGCAGCCAGAACCAGACACTGGATCAGACGGCGGCGTGCGTCCAATGTGGCGACGCGGAGCCGATTGTCCGCCGCTGATCAGCTTCATCGTTCGTCAGCCAGCTCAAACTTGCAACGGATCAACACTACCGATGGCGATTAAGGTTTCGGTTAACGAATGGAAGACCAACACTCGCCCCTGCGATTTTAGCTTGAGTCTGACAACTGAGCGTGGTGGTGCGGTTTTTGCCGATTTTGAATTGGATTGCGAGAATTGCGTTACGTTTCGAAGGGTATCCTTCGACGGATACGGTTGCTATGAAACTAACGGTGAGTGTACCAGAATGTCGGCCGATGACTCTGATAGATTGATTAGCGCGATTCGCCTCAATGAGGTAAACAATGAGCATGTCCACGATATACTATTGCAGTACTTCGAAGTGAACAGAGACTTCTTGTGGCGCGACGCCCTAATCGAGCATCGGCTAATCGACCTTTGACTGGTGCTGTCGACACGATTCGCTGCTCAAAGAAATGCCGACGAACAATCGGATGCACCAAAGTCGGCGAACGGTGCGTTTTCGAAATGGAGAGATCATCGCGCCGACTTGGTGATCCGTAGCGTTATCCGCCTAGTCGAATGTCCAACGGAGCGAAGATGCCAGAACAGCATGAAACAGAAATAGATGCTCAGGAGCTATTATGGCTTTATGAAAATGGACGTAGGGACTTCTCCGACTTGGAGTTCCTCAAATATCTCGACCTTGACAATGTCGCCTTGCCACAGATTGTGCTTCGGAATTGTTGGCTCGATGGAAACTTCAGTGATTCCAACCTTGAATGTGCTGACTTTTCAAACTCATGCATTAAGACCGTAAACTTCCACCGAACGAACCTGAGAAATGCAAAGTTTCGAGGTGCGGCGATTGACGCAACCGAGTTTTACGACGCCAATGTTGACGGCGCGGACTTCACTGGTGCGCACGCACATAGCCACACTTTTTCAGCCGGTGAACTTCCCTGGACCCTCATCAATCCCAAGTGAAGCGGCGGATAACAAATCGGTGCACCGAAGCCGCCGACGGTGCTGCTTTTTATGGCCGAGCTTATTGGCGGCGGCTCGGTGACTTTGGTCGTTAGGCATTCATCTTGACGGACTTCGACGCATACGTTCCGCGACACAAGTGCGACATCGAGCGCGCTGAAGCCGCGGTGCGTCTCGGCTATCCGGAGGCGGAGCCGATCCTCGGTCGACTCATCGAGTGGCTTCAAGACTACAACTGGCCCGTCGCACACATCATCGCGCCCTTCCTGGCATCGATCGGACGACCTGTCGTTCCCCAGATCTGGCTGGTCCTGCGGAGCGATGACATGCAGTGGAAGTACTGGGTAATCTCCCAGGTGATTCGCTTCCTGCCGAACCACGTAGCACTGGAATTCCGGTCAGAGCTCGAGCGGTTGGCCTACCGCCCGGAGCCGAGCGAGCGCATCGAGTACGTGTCTGAGGTCGCAGGCGAGACGCTGAACGAACTTGGCTGCAGCGCGCCCGATGCCTAACAGGCCGCTGCAGCCGACGAGCGGCGATCACCTGTCCGGCGAGGGCGGTACCCTTCTGGCGCCGCACGCGGCTGAGCGGCAACGTTAGGCGTCTACGCCATGAAGCGTCGTGAAATGAACTCAGTCGCGAGGTCGCTCTGTGCGTACCTCTGCTCTCGCAACAACGACATTGCGGGATACTGGGGCATCGGAATGCTCTGCGCGGCCTCAAGACGCCAAGGCAAGCCAAAGATGAGCTTCCAGATTCGCCCCGGGCAACTGATAAGGATCGCGGGCTGCGAACTCACCGGGTCGACCGTCGTTGCCGACAAGCTTGGCAAGTTCGACCTCGACTCGATTGAGGGGCGGCTGTTCTTTTTCGAGGACGGCCGTTACCCGCACGGAGCAGAGAAATACACCTGCGGAGTGGCCGTGGCGGTCACGCAAGAAGGACGCACGGGCATGAGCCTGAGCCATGTTGAGTGCTGGCCCCACGATCCAAAGCGTGAGCGTCGCCGTGCGGGGTTTGCAGAGGCCGACTACTCGATGTTCAGTCGAATTTGGAGTCGGCTGAAGAACGGCCCGGCATAACCAGTCGCTGGATCAGACGGCGGACAGGATCCAGCGGTGGCGCCGAGCCGATGGCCCGCCGCTGCTGAGCTGGGTCGTTCGGCCACTACGCTAACTTCCTCGTGTGATTGCCGCCCGGTATGATCAACGAAGGCTTCTTTTCGACTGCGGAGGACATCATCAATGAGCCTGAACTTATCGCAATTTGGCATAGACCGCCTCGACGCACAGCAGCGGGTGAAGTTGATTGGTCTGATCTGGGACAGCCTTCCCGACGATGCGCCATACACACCCCCCAACTGGCATATTCAGGAATTGGAGCGGCGAATTGCAGCCGCTGACGCCAATCCTGGCGCCGCCGAACCTTGGGAGGCGGTGCTGGCGCGATTGTCGAGGAGTTCATGAGCTTGCCCGTTGTCCTGCGTCCGGAAGCCACGAAGGACGCGGCAGAGGCGATTGGTTACTTCGACGCACTGCGACCTGGCTTGGGGCAGGCCTTCTTGATTTAAGTTCAAGATGTCCTGCTTCGGAGTTCAGGTATGCCCGAGATACATGGCATCGTCTGGCGGAACGTGCGTGCGGCGCGACTGCGGCGCTTCACCTATGTCGTCTATTACCGTGTCCACGAAGATCGTCTGGAGGTGTTGACCGTGGTCCAGGGCAACCGTGACGCTGCTGTGTGGCAGAGCCGCGAGTGAAAGACCGAGTAGGCCAAACCAAGCGATGCAGAAGAGTCGCGATAACGTCCTGTGGTTTGGATAATCCGTTGGCTGCGATCTGCTGACCGCGGGCGTTCGGCCAGCGGATGCGTGGGAGTTGAAGTGGCACAGTCGGAGCCAAAGTTCGCGTTCCCGAGCGCCAGCGCCGTGGTGAATGCGGTAGCAAAGGCTAAGGCGTCGCTGCCTCAGTTCCGAGGGGCGCTGGAAGACGGGAGATGTGCGGGATCGTTTCATGGGGTGAAGCTGCACTTCCCGCGGGTGGACGGGAGCGAGGGGTACCACGTCTGGCTGACGGTCACCAGCTACTTTGCGAACCTCTACTTCTGCACGCCGAGCGAACTACCGGCCGACCTGGTCGGGCTTCGCATGGGCGAAAGCAAGCTAGCCACGGATGACGATGTCGAGGACTGGATGGTCATGGTCGGCGGAGTAGTCTACGGCGGCTATTCGCTACGCGTCATTCGGGCCGACCTGCCGGTGAACGAGCGTCCGGAGTTTGATTCGTACATGGGAGTCTCACGGTATGCCCCCGAAGACGCTGAACTACCTTCTGCAGCAGCCGACGGGGGCGGGTAGGCTGGCGAGAAACAGAGGCTCCAGTGGGCCCCCACCGCCGATGAGATTGAACCGTTCTGGCGAGCCTCTGACCGTACTCGGGTGATCGATGAATCCAACCGTACACCACGAAACAACGATCATCGGCTAGCTCGCGATGAAGCCCAGCGGCGTTCTACGGATCGCTGCCAACCAGCAGACCACGCACGAATGGTGGACCGACCATCGCCATCGTTTTTCCGTATATGTCTCGCGATTCGTGGTCAGCGAGTGCGCGGCGGGGATTTCGTAGCCGCGGCTGATCGCCTGCGTGTCTTAGCCGAGGTGCCGCTGTTGGAGGTGACGACGGATGTGGAATCACTTGCCGGGGCGTTGCTTGAAGAGGTGCCGCTGCCCCCATAGGCAGCCACGGATGCCCTCCATATCGCGGTCGCAGCCGTCAACGGTGTCGAATATCTCCTGACTTGGAACTGCAGGCATATCGCAAACCCTGCCCACAGGCCGCGAATCGAATCCGTTTGTCGTAGAATGGGGTTTGAGCCCCCTGTCATTTGCACCCCGCAGGAACTTCTGGAGATCGACGATGGAAACTGATCCGGTCGTTGCTGAAGTGAGAGCGGTTCGCGAGCAGCTGGCCGCCCGTCTCGGGTTCCGGCTCCACGACATGGTCAAAGAAGCACAGCGGCAAGATGCTGCTGGCGACAGAAAAGTCGTCCGACTCTCACCACGGCGCCCCATCGCCGCGGCCGTCGGCACGAAGTAGCCAAAACCAGGCGCTGGATCAGACGGCGGCTTGCGTCCAGCGACGGGGCTGAGTCCGTTGTCCGCAGCCGAACAGTTTTCCGTTAGGCGATTATTGCTTTGAATCGAAGGCGGGCGATTACCAGCGTCGCGATCACTCTGGCGGTGGCGGCGTGCTTCGTTGGGTGTGTCGGCTACTACGCGTACTGGGTGGGCGGGTATCGGGTCGCCGTCCACCTCCGGCGAATTGGCGATTGTCCCGTTGTCGGGGTTCTTGCTCGGCCCGTGTACCCGGAGGCCTTTCGGTCGGCCACAAAAGCGTTGGGCTCAGCTCCGGCATCATCTCCCAGATACTTTGACCTCTTCGAGATGCGTGGGATTCGTCCAGAGCCCGTCAATGACGAAGCCTTGCCAATCACCGTAAGTGTAGATCGCTCCGGCAAGGATGAGACCTTCCCACGACGCAAGAGGCTGCATGACTTTCGGCAGGAGAAACTCGCGCTGGGCGTCTTCTTCGCAGATGGATCAAGCAACTGCTACATCTACGACATACCTGCCCCTGATGCGCCGCCGGACATCACGGCAGAGGTCTCGGCAGGGACAGGCGAACCAAGCAATGCAGCGGAGCTGCGATAGAATCCCGCGGCGTGGAGGGTTCTTCTGCCTGCGATCTGCTGATCGCTGTCGTTCGGCGGCAGGATATCGGAGCACCGATGACGGATGAAGCGGCACTCGCCGTGGCGAAGCGAGACATTGACGCGTGCATGCGCTTGATTGTGTCGCGTCGCGGCTCTGCCTATCGGGCGGCATGGCGTGTGTGGGGCACCGCAATGCAGCACGCAGCGGACTCCGAGACCATCATGTGGCCCCTGTGGCTCATCTGGGGCGCGCTGACGGATTGGGTTGAGCAGAAGCCTGCGGAAGCCGAGCAGGCAGAGTCAGCGATGATCCGCGCTGCCCAGGAGTGGCTCTCGCTCCCTGAGAGCGCCGAGGCTCAACGTGCCTACTTCGACCGCTATCTCTATGACGAGTTGGGGTACGAGAGGCCGCAGCACGCAAAACCAGATGCTGCAACAGGCGGCGGGGGCGGGTAGGCTGATCAAGGGGCAAGTGCTCCAGCGGCCCCCGCGGCTGCTGAGTTGGGGCGTTCGGCGGGTCAATCGACATGAGCATCGAAGCAGTCGTTGGAAAGCCCGCAACGGACGCGCGAGCAGATACGGGTTTCCGCCACACCCGCTGGTTTCTGCTCGCCTACTACTCGCTCTTCGCGATGTGGGGTATTCGCAGCGCGTGGCCCACGGTTCCGTCGCGTCTCGACATCATGGTGCCACTCTCCCTCTACGCGGTGGCCAGTTGGTGGGTGGTCGTCGACGCTCGCCTCCGTGGCCGCGCTGTTCCCCTCTTGTCACAGCAATGGTTTTTCTTGGCCGCAGGGCTCCTGGTGCCCGTGTATGTGATTTGGAGCCGCGGCCGGCGCGGGTTCGGGTATCTGGCCTTGCACGGCGTGCTCGGATATCTGTTGGCAACCGTCTGTGTGAATGCCGTGGCCCTTCTCTATCATTCGATTGTTCCGGGGCCTTAACGCGGAATTGGCGAACTCAGCAATGCAGTGGACTCGCGACAGAATCCGACGGCGTGGTCCGCGTATTGAAGCGAGTCGCTGATCGCGGGCGTTGGGTAGGATCCCTCAGTCATGCACTCGAATGACGATCGGACCTTCCTGGCACTGGATTCCAAAGTGTGGGCCATTCGCGAGAAGGCCTTCACCGGCCTGTTCAACGAGACATCACAGCCGAGTGACCGAACGGAGGAGAGATGAAGAAGGCTGCATTGCAGACTGCTGATGGCCCAACCAAGGAGCTTTTTGCTGACGGCACGGTGTCCGGGGAAGGCAGAAGGAAGGCAGGCAAGCGTCACGGCAAGTGGAAGTTCTATTACCGCAGTGGACAAACGAAAGCGGTTGGTACCTACGCTGATGGTGAGCTCGATGGATATTGGGAATGGTGGCGCGAGAATGGCCAACCGCTTCAAGCTGGAGCATTCGCAGATCGAGTCCAGGTGGGGGCATG
>CAMARC010000068.1 GCA_945860405.1 Candidatus Kuenenia stuttgartensis
TCCATGCTCGCCGAACCGTCGACGAGGAGGGCCAGGCGAAGGTTCGTCTCCTCCTCGAACTCCTTGACATAGAGGCGGTCCTGACGTCCCCAGACCTTCCAATCGACACGCCGCAGATCGTCCCCGCGCACGTACTCACGGTGCTGGAGAAACTCCACCGACTGCCCCTTGTAGGGGCTTTTGTGGAGTCCGGCGAGAACACCCTCGACCACCGCCCGGGCACGGAGTTCCAACCGTGCGATCCGGGCGATCGCCTCAGGATGCAAAAATCGTCTGGAAGCGTGGGTCACGCGTCAGCTCATCCTCTCTGACCGGG
Organism: Candidatus Kuenenia stuttgartensis; assembly: GCA_945860405.1. Lineage (GTDB taxonomy): Bacteria > Planctomycetota > Planctomycetia > Pirellulales > UBA1268 > QWOP01. The sequence goes on from CAMARC010000068.1 coordinate 317, forward strand.
GTGTTCTCGATGATCCGACGGATGATCGCATCGGGCGTCACACCGTCGCTCTCGGCGGCGAAGCCGACGACGATCCGATGACGGAGCACCGGGGCCACGAGGGCCTGGATGTCCTCAACGGTGACATGGCTGCGCCCCTGGAGCAGCGCCCGCGCCTTGGAGCCGATGATGAGGAACTGCACGGCCCGCGGCCCTGCTCCCCAGGACAGCTGATCGGAGACGAAATCGGGCACGCCCTTCTCGCCCGCCCGCGTCTGCCGCACCAGCGCCAGGGCGTAACGGACGAGATGATCGCTCACCGGAACCTCGCGCACGCTCCGCTGGAGCGTGAGGATGTCCTCGGCGGAGAGCACCGGACGGGGCTCCTCCACCGGCGTGCCGGTCGTCCGGCGGGCGATCTCGAACTCCTCGTCGAAGGTCGGATAGCGGACGAAGACCTTGAACATGAACCGATCCTGCTGCGCTTCAGGGAGCGGATAGGTCCCCTCCTGCTCGATCGGGTTTTGCGTGGCGAGCACGAAGAACGGGTCGACGAGCCGGTGCCGCACGCGCCCGACGCTCACCTGCCGCTCCTGCATCGCCTCGAGGAGTGCCGCCTGGGTCTTGGGGGGCGTGCGATTGATTTCGTCGGCGAGGACGACGTTGGCAAACAGCGGGCCCTCGAGGAACCGCACCTGGCGACTCCCGGTCGCCTTGTCCTCCTCGAGGACGTCGGTGCCGATGATGTCGGCGGGCATCAAGTCGGGGGTGAACTGCACCCGGCTGAAAGAGAGATCGAGGCTTTTTGCCAGCGTGCTCACCAGAAGCGTCTTGGCGAGGCCGGGCACCCCCTCGAGGAGACAATGGCCACGGCTGAAGAGCGAGATGAGCAGCTCCTCGACGACCTGGTGCTGGCCGACGATCACGCGCGAAAGCTGGGCGACGATCCGGTCGTGAGCCTCGTGGAGCCGCTCGACGGCGGTGACGCCGGGAAGTCGCTCGACGCCCGAGACTGCGGCGTGAGAAGGGGAGCCGGCAGCTGAGGCGGAGTGGTCGGAGGGGGGCATGGATGGCTCCGGGGCGGCGACGGCGGACGGTTGGGACGGCGATGGGGGCGGACAATGAGGGCGACCGGCAGGCAACGGCCCGGCCGGGAGCATACGCAGGAAGGTGGGGGAACGTTCAACCCTTCCGGGTCAACGTTGGTAGATCGGCAACGTCCCTTTGTCCAGTTGGAGGATCGTCAGATTCGTGGCGGTGGTGTAGACCGGGCCGATGTAGCCCTGGGGCCAAAAGAGGCCTTCGCGGTCCTCGGTCGCCTCGGCAACGAGGCGTTTGTCGATTTGGTCCCGGTAGGTCGTCCACTTTTTCCCCCCTTCACGGTACATCACCTGCGCGTAGTAGAAGTGGGCGTAGTGCCAGTGGCCGAAGCCATTGTTGGCGATGTTCCCCAGATGACGCTCGGCATAGTCGAGCATCCGGGGAACCTGGGTGTCGTCGTACTCGCCGGCATTGAACAGGCAGGCGATCGCGGCGGCCGAGATCGCCGGCCGGCCACCGCCCCCCTTGGAACTGTACTGCACGCCACCATCCGGCATCGTGCACTTGTGGATATAGCCGATCGCCTTGTCGATGATCTCGCGGGGGACCGGGATTCCGGCATTCCGACAGCCCCGCAACCCCTGAACCTGGGTGATCGTCGTCGATCCCTCGTCGAAGTTGTTGCCATCCTTGGCACTGACGTATCCCCAACCACCGTCGGGCGTCTGGGCCCGCCCCGAGAACTCGACAGCCTTGGCGAGCACCCGGACAAGTTCCTCCCGACGCCGTTCGTCCTCCTCCTCCCCGAGCACCTGGGAGAGGAAGAGCATCGAGAAGCCATGCCCATAGGTGTAGCGATCGTCCCCCTTGGGATCACCGATGAGCCCGTTGGTGCGCGAGCGGCTGACGAGGTAGTCGACGGCCTGCCGGATCGGCTCGGCATACCGTCCCTGGATCGTCGTCGACCCCTCCATGAGCATCGCTGTCCCCGCCAGGGCCGTCATCGCCGTCGGATAGCGCCCTTCGTTCGCAGACCAGCTTCCCCGGCGCGACTGCTTCTTCACCAGCCAGTCGAGCCCCCGGACGACAACCTTCTCCCGGGCCGACCGATCGCCCCCCCCGCCCACCGGGAGTTCTTCATCCGCACCTCGCACCGAGCCTGCGAAAACGAGAACGAGGAGCGCCGCCACGGGCCACACCGACGCGCCGGTTCGGCACGCGGGCGGGGAGCCATGGATTCGGACTGGCGGTAAGGGAGCCATGACGGGCCTCGGCAAGCGTTGGACGGAAGAAGGCAGCGGGGTCGTTTGGTCAGAATGGCAGGGGGAGGAGGAGAGCTTTCTCAAACCAGTATTCCAGTTCCGCGAGGACATCTCGAGACGCCGGCTGACGGCTCGCCGCCTGGAACGGCGGACGCGGGGCGGTCGGCTGTCCGGTGAACTCGAGGACAACATCCCCCCCCTCCGCGGCTCCACGGCCGACGGTCACGGTGTGGGCCGCCGGATCACCGACCATGTCGCACCCGAAGAGCATGTGCTGCTGCGCCGCGATCTTGTCATCGACACAGAGCGCCTGGCCGGTGCGCTTGTCGATGCAGAGGATTCCCAGCCGCGTCCGCTCACCACCGCGCGCCGGAGCGATCTGACGGGCAAAGAGCAGCACCGGGAGCGACTCGGGTTGGTCGGGATCGAGACAATGGCGGAGGACCGTGGCGGGGACAGGCCAGAGGATCGCGCCATCCGTTCTCCCGACGGCCCACAGCGTCCCGGTGGCAGGCTGGCTGACCTCCCGCGACGAGGCTTGTTGGGGAAGATTCGTGATCATCCCCACCTTCTCCATGAGCTTTCGCTCCTCAGCCGTCTCCTGTCGCCCCACGAACACGAGAAGCCGGTCTTCCCACGGGCTGACACGAACCTGCTCCATGCCGCGCGGCATCTCCGGGAGCATGGTGCGGAACCGGACGGCCCCGGTCACGAGATCGAGTACGGTGAGCGTTCCAGAGGGCTCGATGACCGCAAGCGCCTCAGGCCCGGCCCACGTCGCTCGGGCCTCGGGGGCAAACGTCCCCATCGCCACGCTCGTCATGGTGACCGGATCGACGAGCACGAGCGTCGCTGGTTGCAGCCCCCCCTCCGGCCGCCCCGGCGGCCCGCCGCCCGGTCCCACCGCCGCATCGGCTTCCGCCAGCACGACGATCCGTCGGCCGCAGGTGACCAGCCGACGATCCCGCCGCGGCAACTCGCACACCCGCACCATTCGGCCATCGACCATCGACACCACTGCCGACTCGCGGCCGTTGGCGGGAATAACGCAGACGTAGTCCTCGTCACCGATGATTTCGCCGGCCGCTGGGAGACGATGACGCTCCCAGAGCAGGCGTCCCGTGATGGGGTCGTGGAGTTCCAGCGAGGTGTTGACGAGCACGGGGACGCCCCGCACGCGGGCATGGCCCCCCTGCACCGCCATCACCGGCACCGCCTCCTCCGGCTCGGAGATCCGCAGGCCGAGGGGCACATTGCCAAGACGACCGATCCGCCCCCCCATGCCCCGGCCGAGGAACGGCATCGGGATTTCGTTGACCGCTCCCGACGTGTCGTTGAGCAGCCACAGACGGCGGTGCTTCAGACCGGGCGTGGACGTCAGTTCGAATCCGGCCACGAGCGGACCGGAGCGGACGACCACGATCCGGCCGACGGTCGATGCCTCGGCGCCGATCGCCTGAAAGCCGGCCCATCCGTCGAAGCGCCCCGGGACATCGAATCCGAAGGGCTCGCCGATCCGCCGACCATAGCTGTCGGTGGCGAGCAGCCCCGGTTGCTGCATGTCATAGCCGAGGTGCAGGCCGGGGAATGCCGAGGCGTCGCTAGCCCCAACGGGAATCGGCATCACGCGGGTCATCCGGCCGCCGTCGTCGTTCCCCCCCCGGCCGGCACCGCCGCGCCGCTCGAGGACCCGACCAAACGGCCAGGCCTCATCGATCGCGCTGCTCGGGCCGTCGGCCCCCCGGGCCATCACTGCCGGCTTATCCTTCTCCATCGCCCCCTTCTCGGTGTCTTCAACGGCCGGCCCCGGGGCGCTGCGGAGGCCGGGGAGGAGGAGATCCCGCCTCACCGCCAGATCCCGACCGGCGTCGGTCGTCGCGCCGGTAATCGTGATCATCTCACCCAGGGCCTTCACGAGGTCTTCGCTGGCGCGCTTCCCTGCCGGATGACCGGCGAACCAATCAGCCAGGGCCGTGAGCCTCTCGACGCGCTCCGGCACTGGCAGCACGGCTTCGGCCGCCGCGATCCGCTCCGCGACGAATCCGTCGATCTCCTCCCGCAGGGCCGGCGACGCGCTGGACATGAATTGCCGGAGGCGCCCCTGCACCCATCGTCCTTCGGAGACCGACACGAGCGGATCGGCGCCATCGGTCACGAGCGCCGCATCCTGGCCTGCCGCCCCCGTCGGCGCGACATCGAGGCAGCGGCGAAACGTCGCCCATGCCGCGGCGACGTCGCCGCTGCGGAGATGGCCGTCAACGATGAGCCGGAGCATCGATCGCTCCGGCGTCGACCGCGAGCCATTGGCAAGCCGGGCGTTCCAAAGCGGAACGGCGGCGGCGAAATCGCGCTCGAGCGCGGCAAGCAGGGCATCACCGACGACCGAATCGGGGATCGATTCGGGCGCGGCGGCGTGAGCCGACGCGATGGCGGCGATCCCATCGGCGACAGCGCCCCGATCGATGGCCATCTGCCCCTTCCAGAGGAGCATCCGCGGATCAGGGTTCCCTTGCCGGGCTGCCGTGTCAATCCGCTCCTGGAGGGCAGAGGTCTGGTGGAAGACGTCGAGCGAATCGACCCCCTGCGACACCACTTCACCCCGGTAGGCCACCAGATTTCCCGCCACCGCCCCTCCCCGTGATGGCGAACGGTCGACGACGGTGCCGTCGCCGAGATTGACCTCGATCACCTCAGGAGAGTCGAGGGGGAGGAACAGTCGGCCCTCGGTGATCACTCCCCGTCCACTCGGGCAGGCGCCGGAAAGGACCAGCGGCGTCGCCCATCGCGGCGCACCATCGGCGAGGCCGAGGTTTTGGACGCCGCGACGGCCGACGATGATCACGCCACCATCGACGACTCCGGCAACATACAAGCCTTCCTTGCGGGGCTGCTTCCAGGCGATGCTCCCGGTTCTCAAATCGACACAGTGAATCTCCTCCGACTCCCGCGGAGTGAGGATGATCCGGCCACCGGCCACGACCGGGACGCCATCCCGCCAGCCTGTCGTGGCCGACGGTCCAGAGCCGGCACCGAGCATCTGGCCGTTGATCACCACCCCGCCGCCGAGGGCATTGCCACGGCGGATTCGCACCCCGTTTTGAAGGAGCATCGTGTCGCCCCCAGCCGGCTGGGGATAGGTGTAGGCCCAGAGGAGCGTTCGTGTGGCGAGATCGACGGCGACGGTCGTGCCGGCGCCGGTCGGGCAGACCAGCACGCCATCGCCGAACGACGGGGACAATCCACCGACGCGACGCAGATGGCTTTCCCGGTTGCCGATCGCGCGCTCCTCCTCGAGCTCGGCGAGGGGTTGCGACCAGAGCAGCGCCCCGTCAGCGGCAGCGAGGACATCGAGACGGATCTCCCCCCGTTCCTCGACGAGGACGAACAATTGATCGCCGATCGGGAGCGGGGCTCCGAGATACCACCCTCCCGGTGGCGCCGCGCCCCCCGGGAATCCCGGCGGCTGGACCGGCGGTGGCGCGGGCTCGGTGGCCGGCAAACGCCACGCCAGTTCGCCGCGATTGGCGAGCCGATAGGCGGAGAGGGCGTTGGCCCCCGTCGGTGCCGGAGGGAGCGCCCGGAACATGCCATTGAGATTGTTGACCGCCGGGCCGGCGAGCGAAGCGGGGTCGCTCTCCACGGCAAACACCAACGCACCATTGCTCGACAGGGTTCCACTCGTGGCATCGTCGAAGACGCCGCGAATCGCCGCCCGGGCCTCGGCGTCACCGCTCTCGTCCCCCTCGGCGCCCGCGGGCGTGGCATCGAAGAACGACCCTGCGGCCCCTCCCGTCTGCAGCCAAACGCGTTTGCCGGTCTCGAAGTCGACAGCGAGCAGGCCCATCGGCGTATGGGCCAAGAGGAGCCCGTCAACCGCCAACGGGGCTCCCGCTGGAAGGAGGGGCATGTCGCGGTCGGCGAACAGCTTGCGACGTCGCTCGAGGAGGCGGGCCTCCTCCGGATGGCGTGTGAGCGGCACCCGGTACCGCGGCACGAGAAGCGGCCGCGATGCCGAGACCACCGCATTGCGGGCGGCATCTCCACGGTGCAGCCACCACTCGTTGGCGCGTCGGCCGGCTCCACTGGCAGGGGCCCCGGCAAGCCCCTCCAGCCAGGCGACCGCGCCTCCGGCCGGATAGTTGAGCGTCACCTCGCGCCCCCCGACGCGCACCGCAGCGATCCCCGCCGCGCGGGCCTTCTCCAGGATCGCGATCGCCGCGTCCCGTTCGCCAGCACGCCACCAGGCGACGGCTCTCATCACCGGCAGCGTCGGCTCATACTCCTCCCGACCGGGGGCACCCGCCAACCGCTCGAGCCACGAGGCCGCCTCGAGCGGCCGGCCGCTCTCGAGGGCCTCGAGCGCGGCAAGCATCGTGGCCCGCCGACCGGCAGGCGTGTGGAACCAACGACGGGCCACCTCCACGACCGCGACGGAATCACCCGCTCCGATCGCTTCTTCGAGGAGCCGATCGGCGCGGGCGCGGAACTGCAGTTCGTAGGCCGTCCGACCTGCGGCAGGCAACGTTCCGAGGAGACGGTTCGTCTCAGTCTTGATGCTCCTCCAAGTGCTCTCGCCCCCCGGCGGACGGAAGAAAAAATCGCGATCGCCACCGAGGATCTCGTCCACGAGCGTGGCCGAATCGCTCCAGCGTTCATCGGCGATCAAGCGGCGGACGCGGTCGAGTTGCCGTTCCTTGAGACGATCGGTGGGGAGCGATACGCCACCGTCATCCCCACCGTCGCCGACATCATCGGCAGGGGCGTCGGTATCGCCGGGGCGCGGAGGATCGTCCTCGGCGGCCGTCTCCTCAGCCTGCGCCTGCTCGTTCTCCTCCTGCTGAGCGAGGACAGAAAGCGACCACGAACCGGCGCCGAAACCGACGACGACGACAAACACCACCAGAGGGAGCGATCCGAAAAATCGCCTCTGGGAGGCCGCTGGGAGGGAGGGAGACAACATTTCACCCCACCCCCTGCCCCAGCCCGACCAGCGTTTCAAACGTGCCATGTCGTGCCCCGAGTCCGCTGCGGAATCCGGCCCCCCCCTGCTTCGCCCCGGCTGGAACGACCAGACAACGGGGCCCCCGACAGCAGGAATCTGCTCCCGGAGGGGGTGAAAGTGGTCAAAATCTGGGCTTTTCAGCACCTACCAACGGTATCAACCGCGACGGTTCCGCCGGGCTGACAACCATCTTAGGCCGATCGCCAGTCGGGCAGCAAGAAAGTCTCGCCCCCCCTCACCGCGCCGGGCAAAAGGGCCTGGCATGGATTTTCCCCGGAAATCATTGGGGTTTTGGTTTGCAATTTCATTTCCAGAGCATCTAATCACCGAACCTTCCCGGCACTCGATGCCGGGCTCGGGGCAGCGGCGGGGGTTCTGCCGCACACCAAACCTTTCCACTGGGAGACGAGGCGATGGCGAAGAAGTCGGGCAGCAAGCCGCTCACGAAGACCGAAATCCTCCGGAACATCTCGGAGTCGACGGGCCTTGCGAAGAAGGATGTGGTCCTCGTGTTGGATCACCTCACCAACGAGATCCAAAAGTCCCTCAAGGGCTCCGGCATCGGGGTGTTCTCCATCCCCGGTCTGGTCAAGATCGAGCGCCGCAAGGTGCCTGCCCGTCCCGCGCAGAAGGGTGTCAAGAACCCCTTCACCGGCGAACTGCAGGACCGTCCGGCCAAGCCCGCTAGCGTCAAGGTGCGTGTCCGCGCCTTGAAGAACCTCAAGGCGATGGTCGCTGGCTGATCCCCCGCGTCTGAAGCTTCGGCTCCAGGCGATGGTCGATCGAACAAGAAGGGGCGGCGCTCAAAAGGCGCCGCTCCTTTTTTTTTGCGCCCGCTGATCGTGGCCGCTGCTCAGCGCACCGGCGCGGCAACGCCGGCGATTCCTCCGGTGGCGGCTGGCTCCCCGGGGGATTCGCAGGGGTAGAACGCTGCCCAGACCGGGTTGTGATCGGAGACTTCGAGGGCCCGATCGAGCGGAAGACCGAAGCTGCTCTGGAGGTCGAGAACGCCCCACCGTCCGAGGTACTCCGTCGTCGCCCGGCGATCGAAGATCAAATTGTCATAGGTCTTCGTGCGGTGGGTGTTCGTGGTCACCCCGGACACGGCCCAGGTCACGTCGGGAGTCTTCGTAAACCGTCCGAATTGCGGCGGACCGGCATTGAGATCGCCTAAAAGGATGACGTCGTCTTCGTCGGGCCTGGCCGTTTTCATCGCGGTGAACACGTCGACGAGGGCATCGATTTCCTGTGGCACCTCGTCCGGGTCGGTGTGGATGTCGACCATCCAGAAGGTAAACGCCTTCGATTCCGGGACGACCCTCGTGCGGAAGCGGACATGCATGGGGGGCCGATGGAGCTTGTCAGCGGGATCGGGGACGACGCCGATCGACCCCGCATCGACCTCGATCCGGTTCATGTCGTAGAGAAAGCAGTATTGCTCCTTGCTCACCGTCCTCCCCTCACGGGGGCCGATGATCCAGTGGTACCGGCTGCCGTCGGCGTTCACCGCGTCCACGAAGCGGGGGATCACCCCGTCTGACTTCGCCCGCACCTCCTGGATGGCAACGATGTCGAACTGGCGGACGACACGGGCGAGGATCTCCACGACGTGCGGCTTGGCGATCTTCGATTCGCCGAACACCTGGATGTTGAACGAGGCGATGAGAACCGCATCCCACGGCCTTGAGGTGGGGAGCACCGACGGCCCGGGGGCGCCTCCGATGGGGGGCGAGGGAAGAGCGGCTCCGGCAGGGGAGACCGCGTCGGCGGCATGGGCCGACGGCGCCGCGAAGCCGGCGAGGATCGCCGTGGTGGGCAGCGACGGCACCTGCCGCGAGGGCTGACGGAGCGAGAGCCCGCCGACCAGCGACAGCGCCGCGACCAACGCGGCGAGCCACCGCACCAGCGACTTTGACGACAGGGTTCGTGCCACCCCGCCCCTCCCTGGGCCGATTACGACGCGGAGCGAGGACAATCCCTGCAGCGCACCATCCGTGGTGCGGTAGCAGGCTCTCCCCCGGCGGCCGACCTTGTCACAGCTATCGGTCGGCCGACGGGTAACGGTTGTGCCGTCTTCGCTGGCGCCGCAGGGTCGGAGCGGACGGTGGCGTCAACGCTGCCGGTTGGTCAAGCGGGGATAAGAGCGAGGGCCTCGCCGGCCAGTCGGGACAACCGCGGGTCTGAGTCCGCTGCGGCGACCGCAAGCGCCGCCCGGGCGGACGCGGCCGCCGGGCCGATCTTTCCAAGCGCCCAGCAAGCCCGCTGCCGGACTTCGATGGCCTTCCCAGGAGCGAGGCAGGCTTCGAGGGCAGAGACCGCCCCGCTGGCTGCCTCCCCTCCCCTTCCCAGGAGCGTGACGGCCCAATAGGCGACGAGCGGATGACTCGCGGCTGCCAAGGGGATGAGTTCGGCGATCTGCTCAGAAGGCGGCGGCCCGAGTTCCTCGAGCGCCGCTGCGGCCCATTCCCGAACGCCGTCATCGTCATCCCCGCAGGCGGCCACGAGGGCCGTGGCAGCAGGCGATGCCGACTCCCCGGCTCGGCAGAGGGCTTCCGCAGCGGAGGCTCGGGCTTTCGCGACGGGCCCCGACAACCGCTCGACGAGGGAGGCGATCGACGGCGTCGATTCAGGCATGGAGGATGGGGCCTGGGGGGAGGGAATGGTGACGGCGTTGGCGTGAGCGCCCCTTTCAACCATCGTCCGGACGATCCGCCGAGATCGGTTTTTCCGCGGATTCCGTCGGGGATCGCCCCGGTACGCTGGGCTGGGAAAGTCGGGGATCGGAGCGACCCCGCAGCCCCGCCAAAAGCCGCTTTTTGTTCCGTCGTTACCGGCAGCGCGATGGTACGTTTTGATTGTTGACTTTCACACCGTGCTTTTCATTCATTGACGACCGCGAGGCCCGAGTGTCGCCACCGACAGGCTTGCATGCCACCGACACGTCGGAAAAGCGTCTCATCGCGCAAAATACCGGCGATTCCGACCTCGCCGTCGATCCCTTCGAGGCGTCCGGAGGCGAGGTCCTCAGTCTGTCGGTGATCATGCCGACGGTGTCTTGGACGGGGTGTTTCGAACCGTGCGTCCGGGCGGTCATCGAGCATTCCGCTGCCCGCGGCGGGGAAGACGCGGAGATCGTCGTGGTATTCGACGGCGCGGGGGGCCCGCCGCCCTGGTGGTTGACCGATGCCGGCGTGAAGGTGTTCTCGACCGGCACCCGTTGCGGTCCAGCCCACGCCCGCAATCTCGGGGCTGCGGAAGCCACCGGCAACGTCCTGTTGTTCCTCGATGCCGACGTCGAACTCGCCCCCGACGCCCTCGAGCGGATCAGGGCGGCCTTTGCCACCTCCCCGGACCTCGTTGCGCTGTTCGGCAGCTACGACGACGCTCCCGCCTGTAGCGGCGTCGTCAGCCAGTTCCGCAACCTCCTCCACCACCACACCCACACGAGCCACCCGGGCAGGGCAGCAAGTTTCTGGTCCGGCTGTGGGGCGATCCGGTCCGCAGCCTTTTTCGATGTGGGGGGCTTCGACGACGACTTCCGTCACCCCAGCGTCGAGGACATCGAGCTCGGTCTCCGCGTGCGAGCTGCCGGCGGGCGGATCGTGCTCGATCCGACTGTCCAGTGCAAACACCACAAATCGTGGTCGCTACGTTCGATGGTGATGACCGACATCTTCCGGCGGGCCGTCCCTTGGACGCAACTGATCCTCGAGAGCCACGACCTCCCGGTGACCCTGAACCTCGACTGGGGCAACCGGCTCTGCGGTGCCGCAGCGTTGTTCTCGGCCGGCCTTCTCCCGCTCTCGATCGCCATCGGGAGCTGGTGGCCGCTTCTCGCCGTGCCTGTCGTGCTGCTGGCGATGGCTTGGATGCATCTCGACTTCTATCAGCTTTGCCTTCGTCGTGGCGGCGTCGCGTTTGCCTTCGCGGCATTTGCCCTCCACTGGCTCTTCTATCTTTATTCCACCCTGACGTTCGCGGCCGTCGTCATCGGGACAAAGGTATCGCTCGCCCTGGGGCGTCTGCCGTGGCCCCGGCTTTTCGCCCGCGAGAACAGGCAGGCCCCGCACGCCGCCAGAGGGCGGTTCGGCTGGTGAAGAAAGGCCGGGCCTGGGGTGAGCCCGCCGGCCGTGCCCAAACCCCTTCCGGGGCAATTACGGGGCAGGGATTTCAGGAGAAATGGACAGGGCCGGAATCGAACCGGCGACACATGGATTTTCAGTCCATTGCTCTACCAACTGAGCTACCTGTCCGGCAGATCGGAGCGGGATTGTACCGCAGTCGTCGCCCGATTCGTAGCCCCGGGCACGAAATCCTTGGGCTCACTCCCCATCCCCGCCGCCACGGGCGGAAAGCAGCGTGACGAGCGTGGCGAGAAACACGCCCCCGCCGCAGACGACAGGCCCCGCAAAGGCAGGGAGCATCCCGGCTAGCCCCGGCACGAAAAGCCGCAGGGCCGTGACCGCGGCAGCCCCCGCCAATCCGGCAGAAAACGCCAGCACAAAGGCGTTTCCGGCCGGATTCGGCCCGGCCCCGGGCCGCCCGAGAAAAAACGATCGGAGGGCATCGACCGGCGTTGAACCATGCGGCGGAATGGGAGGGGGCGAAGGCCACTCCCAGCCCGAAGGGCCATCCCCGCCCGCGGAGGATGCAAACACGGAGTCACCGCGGCCACCGGCCGAGCGGCGCGAGGACGCGTTCCGCGAGAGGGGGGATTGGATCCCCGACGCATAGCCGCTCGATCCACCCGCGGAACGCGACGCCTCCCCACGTTCGCCACTTCCCGCCTCGGAGCCCGGACTACTGGCCCGGTTGGAGGAGGACGAGGAATTCCGGGACGATTTCACCCGCGCTCGCCGCCCCATCGGGACCAACGCATCGGGGGTCCAGGGGCGCAGCCACTCGATGACCGCGTCGGCGGTGCCGATCCGCTGGACGGGATCCTTGTCCATCATCGCCTCCACGACGCGACAGAAGGCATCGCTCACGCCAGGGGCGAACTTCTGGATCGGGGCAGGCGTCTCGGTCAACTGTCGGCGAGCCTTTTCCTGACGTGTCCCGCCGGGAAAGGGCACCTGCCCGGCAAGCACGAAGTACAGCGTGCATCCCAGGCCGTAGACATCGGCCGCCGGCCCGACCGTGTCGGGCGAGCGGATCTGCTCCGGCGCCATGTAGTCCATCGTGCCGACGACGCGTCCCAGCCGGGTCGATTCCGACTCGAGCACCGAGCCAGCCAGACCGACATCGAGCAGTTTCGCCCGTCCCGCCGGCGTCACGAGGATGTTACCCGGCTTCACGTCCCGGTGGACGAGCCCTTCGGTGTGGGCATAGGCCAACCCCCGGGCAACCTGCGAAACCACCGCGGCGGCAGCGACCTCGTCGAGCGTCCCATACTTGAGCACTTGCTTGCGCAGGTCGACACCGTCGACGAGTTCGGTGACGAGGTAGTAGACCTTTCCATCGTGCCCGGCATCGAGCGCACGGACGAGGTTCGGATGATCGAGCCGACCGAGCATACGGATCTCACGTCGGAACGCCGCCTCGGTATCGGGCGTCGACTTTGCCCTCGGCAACACCTTGACGGCGACCTCGCGCCCCATCATCGCGTGCTCCGCACGAAACACCTGCCCCATCCCTCCCTGGCCGAGGACGTCGAGGATCCGATACTGACCGAGGGTCAGCTTCCGGCGGCCGGCGAGCATCTGCGTCGCCTGGAAGCGGGTCAGTGTCCCCCGTTCCACGAGTACATCAGCCACCGCCTGATCCCAGCGTGACGGATCGCCCCCCGCGCCGAGAGTTCTCCGGACGACTTCCTCGGCTGAGTCGATCGCCGTTGCATCAACGAGCGAACTGGCAAGCGCCGTGTCATGGAAGCGCGCAGGTGGGCCCGAGGCTGGCTGTTCGCCAGTCTCCGGATCGTCCCGGCCCTCCCCGTCAGTGACGCCCATGCCCTCTAACCTACCCTCCGGTGAACAGCGGGGGGAATCGCGCCGACCATCCCACCGGGATCGGGGCCTCCAGGCAGAGCGGCTCCCCACTGGCTGGATGGTCGATTTTCAGCCTCCGGGCGTGGAGGGCAATACCGAGGGGAAATGGCAACCTGGCACCGTAGCGTCGGTCGCCGACAATCGGACAGCGGCGGGTGGCGAGTTGGATACGGAGTTGATGTTTCCTTCCCGTAGAGGGCTCGAGCTCGACCAGCGATACCTCACCGGCCCGCCGCACGACCCA
>CAMARC010000069.1 GCA_945860405.1 Candidatus Kuenenia stuttgartensis
GACCGGCGGGGCTGAGCGGCCGCGCGGCCGCGTTGTCCCACACGTGCTGCTCGCAGCGCTCCTGGGCTTGGCGTGGCTGGCAGGCCGAGCCGGGTCGGCCGCCACTGCAGCGGAGGCTCCGGCAGCGGAACACCTCGAACACTTCGAGCGGCATGTCCGGCCGCTGCTGGTGGAGAAGTGCCAGGGGTGTCATGGCGAGGGGAAGCAGTTTGCGGGCCTACGGCTCGACTCCCGCGCGGGGCTCCTCTCTGGCGGTGACACCGGCCCGGCTCTCCTGCCCGGCCGTCCCGACCAGTCGGAGCTTTTCCTCCGTCTCCGCCATGCCGATGAAGAGGTGCGGATGCCGCCGCCGGAGTCGGGGGCTCGGCTCACCGCAGAACAGATCGGGGCGATCGAGGCCTGGATCGTGGCCGGGGCCGCCTGGCCCGAGACGCCGCCGACTGGGACGTCGGTGGTCGAAAAGCAGAAAAACCACTGGGCATTTCAGCCTCTCCCGCAAGCGCCGGCAGGCGCGCTCGAGCCGGCGTTCATCGATCGGCTCGTCGACACGGCCCTCGCCGGGGCGGGGCTCGCCCGCGCTCCCGAAGCCGATCGGCGGACGCTCATCCGCCGCGTCAGTTACGACCTGACCGGATTGCCGCCGGAGCCTGGGGAGGTGGCAGCCTTCGTCGCCGATCCCGCCCCCGACGCCTATGAAAAACTCGTCGATCGGCTCCTCGCGTCGCCACGATACGGGGAGCAGCAGGGGCGGCACTGGCTCGACATCGCCCGCTATTCCGACACCAAGGGCTATGTCTACGGCCGTGAGGAGCGGTTTTTCGTCCATGCCCCGGTCTATCGCGATTGGGTGATCGTGGCGTTCAACAATGATCTCTCCTACGAGCGCTTCGTGACGCTCCAACTCGCCGCCGATCGGGTCTGTGGCGAAGGGGATCCCGACCTCGCCGCGCTCGGCTTCCTCACCACCGGTCGGCGGTTCCTCGGCGTCACCCCCGACATCGTCGACGATCGAATCGACGTCCTCACCCGCGGGTTCCTCGGTCTCACCGTCGGCTGCGCCCGCTGCCACGACCACAAATACGATCCGGTCGCCACGGCCGATTACTACGGCCTCTACGGCGTGTTGACGAGCTCGTATGAAAAGCTCGTGCCGGTGCGGGCGGCTGCCGGGGTCGCGCCGCCGACGGCCGAGTTCACTGCCGAGCTCGCCAAGCGGAGGCGGGCGCTCGACGAGGGCTCGCTGCGGCTGCGGGCCGAAAGCTCCGAGCGCTTTCGGGCCCGGATCGCCGACTATCTCTTCGCCCAGACCGAGCTGGGGAAATACCCCGAGCTCGGCTTCGACCAGATCATCGCCAAGGACGATCTCATCGCCGCGATTGTCCGCCGTTGGCAGGCGTTTTTGAGCCCCGACCGGGCGGGGCACGATCCCGTCTTCGGGCTCTTGGTCGCCCTCCTCCCGCTCCCCGCCGAGGGCTTCCCGGAAGCGGCCGCGGCGAAGCTTGCCGAGCTCAAGGCCTCCGCGGCGCCGATCCATCCGCGGATCGCGGCCGCCTTCGAGACGCCGCCGGGGAGCTTCCGCGAGGTGGCCGACCGGTATGGAAAAGTGTTTGCCGAGATCGATGCCGCGTGGAAGCAGCGCTGCACGCAGGCCGTGGCGGCGAGCGCGGCTGTCCCCACGGCGCTTCCCGACGCCGCTGACGAGCAGCTTCGCCAGGCGCTCTACGGCCCCACTTCTCCCTGCACGATCCCCGATGAGCCGATCGCCAACATCGAGACGCTCATGGATTCCGACTCGATCAACCAGATCTGGAATCTCCAAAACGAGCTCGACCGCTGGCTGATGCCGCAGCCGGAGTCGGCCCCGCAGGCGCTGGCCCTCTTCGACCGGGGCACGCCGCAGGACGCGCAAATCTTCAAGCGCGGCAATCCGGCCAACAAGGGGCACGTCGTGCCGCGCCGGCTGCCGGCGGCCGCCACCGGCGGCGACCAGGGTGCTTTTGCCGACGGCAGCGGCCGATTGGAACTGGCCCGACAGATCGTCGCCCCCACCAATCCCCTCGCTGCGCGGGTGTGGGTCAACCGGGTGTGGCGGCAGCATTTCGGCCGCGGGCTTGTCGAGACGCCGAGCGATTTCGGCTTGCGCGCCGAGCCGCCGTCGCATCCGGACTTGCTCGACGCCCTCGCCGCCGGCTTCATCGCCGATGGCTGGAGCACGAAGCGGCTCCATCGCCGGATCGTCACCAGTCACACCTACCGACAGCAGTCGGGGCGCGTGGCCGGGGCGGCAAGCGCCCAAGAGATCGATCCTGAAAACCGGCTCCTGTGGCGGATGCCGGTGCGGCGGCTGGAGTGGGAGCCGTTTCGCGACACGCTCCTCTTCGTCAGCGGCGATCTCGACCCGGCGGCCCGCGGCGGCCGCGGCAGCGACGTGCTCGCGGCCGGGCCCGGGCCCCATCGGCGGAGTGTCTATTGCGTCGTCGATCGGCAGTTCGTGCCGGGGGTGATGAGCGTCTTCGACTTCGCCAATCCCGATCTCCACGTGCCGAAGCGGTTGGAGACGACCGTGCCGCAGCAGTCGCTCTTCGCGCTCAATCATCCCTTCGTCGCCGAGCGGGCCCGGTCGCTCGTGCGGAAGCTGTGGCCGAACGAGAGCGCGGAAGAGGCTGGCGTCGCGCTTCCGCGGGTCTGGCAAGCGGTCTATCAGCGGCCGCCGACCAGCGACGAGCGGGAGGGGGCGATCGCCTTCCTTGCCGCGGCGCCTGTTCCAGAGCCACCTCCTCTTCCGCCGCCACCGGAAGAAGGGAAGCCTGCCGCGCCTCTGCCCCCGCCGCCGCTCTCCCCGCGCGAGCAACTCGTGCAGGCGCTCCTCCTCTCGAACGAGTTGATGTTTGTCGACTGATCGTCCCCGTGAAAGCCGCCGCGATGACGCATCTCCCGCCCCTCCCAATCTCCCGTCGCGATCTCCTCGCCCGCAGTGGCTTAGGCATCGGTTTGCTCGGGCTCGCTGGCGTTCTCGGGGAGACGGGGGGCGTGGCTCGGGCGGCCGGGGATCCGCTCCTCGAGCCACTGGCGGTGAAGGCCCCTCACTTCGCCCCGCGTGCCAAGCGCGTGATCCATTTCTTTTTGAACGGTGGCCCGTCACAGGTCGACACCTTCGATCCCAAGCCGGCGCTCGCCAAATACGCCGATCAGCCCGCGCCGGTCAATTTCACCACCGAGCGGAAGACCGGCTCGCCGCTCCCGTCGCCCTTCGGCTTTGCCAGGCACGGCGAGAGCGGCCTCGAAATCAGCGACATCTTCCCGAAGCTTGCGGCCCACGCCGACCGGCTTGCGGTGATCCGCTCGATGCATGCCCAGGTGCCGAACCACGAGCCGAGCCTGATGCTCATGAATTGCGGCGACTCCGTCCAGCCGCGGCCGAGCGTCGGGAGCTGGATCCTCTACGGCCTCGGCACCGAGAATCAGAATCTGCCCGGCTTCGTGGCGATGTGTCCTGGTGGGCATCCGGTGAAGGGGCCCGACAATTGGCAATCAGGCTTTCTCCCCGGCACGCTCCAGGGGACGTCGATCGATTCGCAGCACACCGAGCTCGAGAAGCTCATCGAGAACATCCGTAGCCCGCATGCAAGCGCCCAGGTGCAGCGGCATCAGCTCGACTGGCTCCAGAAGCTCAACGCCGCTCACCGCGAGGCCCGCGGCGATGCCCGGCTCGATGCCCGGATCCACTCCTTCGAGATGGCCTTCCGGATGCAACTGGAAGCCGCCGAGGCCTTCGATCTCACCCGCGAGTCGGCGCCGATGCGGCTTCTCTACGGCGACACCGTCCACGGCCGGCAGACGCTCATCGCCCGGCGGCTCCTCGAGCGCGGCGTGCGCTACGTGCAGCTCTGGCACGGGGCGGGGCAGCCGTGGGACAACCACGAGCAGATCGAGTCGAACCACCGTACGCTCGCCGGCCAGATCGATCAGCCGGTGGCGGCGCTGCTCACCGATCTCGCCGAGCGCGGGATGCTCGACGAGACGCTCGTTCTCTTCGGCGGCGAGTTCGGCCGGACGCCGACGGTGGAGCTCGGCGGCGACGGCAAGGCGAAGGCGGGCCGCGACCACAACCACTACGGCTTCTCAGTGTGGCTCGCCGGCGGCGGCATCAAGGGGGGGCAGGCCTACGGCGCCACCGACGACTTCGGCTTCCGGGCCGTCGACAAGCCGGTCAGCGTCCACGACCTCCACGCCACGATGCTCCATCTCCTCGGCTTCGACCACGAGCGCCTCACCTACCGCTACGCCGGCCGCGACTTCCGCCTCACCGACGTCTCGGGGACGGTCCTCCGCCAGCTCGTGGCATAGCCTTCCGTTCATCACCCCATGCTCGAATCCTTTGCCGACGTCGAGGCTCTCGAGGAGCATCTCTCCCGCCCCACGCGTGGCGTCGTCGAGACTTTCAAGTGCCTCGACGGCGACGTGATCATCCTCGGGGCAGGCGGTAAGATGGGGCCGACGCTTGCGCGGATGGTTCGCCGCGGGCTCGACGCCGCCGGGGGCCGGGGCCGGTGCGTGACCGCCGTCTCCCGGTTTACCGATCCGCAGGCGAAGCTGGCGCTCGAGCGTCATGGCGTCGCCACCGTCGCCTGCGATTTGATGGACGAGGAGGCCGTCCGACGGCTCCCCGATGCTCCCCTCGTGATCCACATGACGGGGCAGAAGTTCGGCACGACCGACGCCCCGGAGCGCACCTGGGCGGTCAACACGCTCGCGCCGGCGATCGCGGCGAGGCGCTATGGCCGGTCGAGGTTCGTCCTCTTTTCCACCGGCTGCGTCTATCCGCTCCTCCCGGTGACCGGGCCTGGGGCGGACGAATCGACGCCGCTAACGCCGCTCGGGGAATACGCCAATGCTTGCGTGGCCCGGGAGCGGATCGTGGCCTACGAGGCATCCAGGTCGGGGATGCCTCTGCTCCACTTCCGCCTTTGCTATGCCGTCGAGCCACGGTATGGGGTGATCCACGACGTGGCCCGGGCCGTGGCCATAGGGAAGCCTGTCGATCTGGGGATGGGATTTGTCCATGTTGTCTGGCAGGCGGACGCGAGTGCCCGGGCGATTCAAAGTCTTGCTCTGGCGGGAAGCCCACCGGTGGCCCTCAACGTCACCGGGGTCGAGCGGGTGCCAGTTCGCTTGCTCGCCGAACGCTGTGGCGAGAGGCTTGGGCGGACGCCGACCTTCACGGGCGCGGAGGGGACGGAGGCCTGGCTGTGGGACGCGCGGCGTGCCGAGGCCCTCTTCGGTCCCCCGGAGACGACGACCGAAGAGGCAGTGGCCATGGTCTGCGACTGGATCGGTCGCGGGGGAGCGTCGCTCGATCGGCCGACCCATTTCGAGGTCCGCGATGGAGCTTTCTGAGGCGCTTGATCGCGACGGCGGCGTGCGGGGCTGGCTTGCGCGCGGGCAGGTGATCCCGGCCCATCCGCTCGCGCTGACGTCTGCGCGGACGCTTGACGAGCGTCGCCAGCGGGCCCTCTCGCGCTACTACCTCGCCGCCGGCGCCGGCGGCTTGGCCGTCGGTGTCCACACCACGCAGTTTGCGATCCGCGATTCGAGCGTTGGCCTCTTCCGGCCGGTCCTCGAACTGGCGGCCGAGGAGATCGCCCGGGCGGGCCGGCCCGTGGCAGCGATCGGCGGAATCTGTGGGCCGACCGGGCAGGCAGTGGCCGAAGCGGCGCTCCTCCGGGAGCTCGGCTATCACGCCGGCCTGCTCAGCCTCGCCGCAGTCGCGGGCGACGAGGCTGCGCTGCTCGATCACTGCCGGGCGGTGGCGGAAGTGATTCCCTTGGTTGGCTTCTATCTTCAGCCAGCGGTCGGCGGTCGGATCCTGTCGCATGCCTTCTGGCGGAGGTTCCTCGAGACTCCTGAGGTGGTGGCGATCAAGGTCGCCCCGTTCAATCGCTATCAGACGCTCGACGTCGTCCGCGCGGTGGCGCTGTCGGGCCGCGACGACGTCAGCCTCTACACCGGCAACGATGATTCAATCGTCACCGATCTCGTCACGTCGTTCGCCGTCGAGGGGAAGTCGCTGCGGTTTGTCGGTGGGCTCCTCGGGCATTGGGCCGTCGATACGCAGGCGGCCGTCGCGCTCCTCGAGCGCTGCCGGCCCGGGCGGGCTGACGACGCGCTGCTGTCGACCGCCGTCGCCGTCACCGATTGCAACAGCGCCTACTTCGACGCCCCCCATGGTTTCCGGGGCTGCATCGCCGGGCTCCATGAAGTGCTCCGCCGCCAGGGGCTTTTGGAAGGGATCTGGTGCCTCGACGAGCGGGAGGGGCTCAGCCCCGGGCAGAGCGCGGAGATTGACCGGGTGCGGCGGGCTCGGCCCGATCTTTGCGACGATGCCTTCATCGCTGCCCACTGCGACGCGTGGCTCTCCGGGTGAGCCTTGAACCGCGGCCGGATGGATTTTTCCTGGTGCAGCGGGTCGAATAGTCCCAAGGGTGGTTCAACTCACGCGGGGAACTGGCGATGACGCAGTCAAATCGGTCGGTCGTGCAGGGGATTGTGGGGGGCGTGTTGACGGCGGCGCTGCTGATGGCGCCACCCATGGCGCCGGCGCAGGAGCCGGGAGCCGCCGCAGGCTCGACCTGGCTCCAGTGGCGCGGCGTGGCCCGCGACGGCACCGTGGCCGGGCCCACCTGGCCCGACAAGCTCGAGCCGTCGCGGCTCGAGCAGCTCTGGCATGTCGACCTGGGGCCGGGCTATTCCGGGCCGCTCGTGACGGAGAAGGCCGTCTTCGTCACCGAGACCCGCGACGCCAAGACGGAGCACGTCCGGGCGCTCGACCGGGCGACCGGGAAGGAGCTCTGGCAGGCCGGCTGGGATGGCAACATGACGGTGCCGTTCTTTGCCGCCAGCAACGGCTCCTGGATCCGTGCCACGCCGGCCATCGACGGCGGGCGGATCTATGTCGCCGGGATGCGCGATCTTCTTGTCTGCCTCGATGCCGAGACTGGCGTTGAAGTGTGGCGCGTCGACTTCGTCAAGGATCTCAAGAGTGAGCTCCCTGCGTTTGGCTTCGTGTCGAGTCCGTTGGTTCTCGACGACGCCGTCTACGTCCAGGCCGGCGGCGGCTTCTGCAAGCTCGACAAGGCTACGGGAAAGCTCCTGTGGCGCGTTCTCGATGACGGCGGTGGCATGAACGGCAGCGCTTTTTCCTCGCCGTTGCTGACGACGCTCGGGGGCACGCGCCAGCTCCTCGTCCAGGGGCGCACCGACCTCGCCGCGGTCGACCCCGACACCGGCAACATCCTCTGGAAGCGCCCCGTCGAGGCGTTCCGCGGAATGAACATCGTCACGCCGACGGTCAGTGACGGGAAGGTGTTCACGACGAGCTACGGCGGCGGGTCGTTCCTGTTCGACGTCCCCACGCCTGGTGCCCAGCCGGCGGAGCCCGTGTGGCGCAACAAGGTCCAGGGCTACATGTCGAGCCCGATCGTCCGTGACGGCCACGCCTACGTCCATCTCCGCAACCAGCGGTTTGCGAGCCTCGACCTCGCGACCGGCAAGGAGGATTGGATTACCGAGCCGTTCGGCAAGTATTGGAGCCTCGTCGCCCAGGGGGATCGGATCCTCGCCCTCGACGAAACCGGCGACTTGCGACTGGTGCGGGCGAGCCCCGAAAAGTTCGAGCTGGTCGGGGAGGCGAAGGTCGCCAGCCGCGAGAGCTGGGCCCATCTCGCGGTGACCGCCGCCGCCGATGGCTCGATCGAACTCTGGATCCGCGACCTCTCCGGGATCACCGCTTGGCGGTGGAAGTGACATGGCTGTTGGGAACGATGAAGACCGGCACGTCGCCGATCTCGACCGGCACGTCGCCGATCTCGACCGGCACGTCGCCGATCTCGAGAAGATCCTCGACGTCACCCGTGCCCTCGGGGTGACCGTCGACCTCGATCCGCTCCTGGCTCAGATCGCCGCCGCGGCGACCGACGTTCTCGACTGCGAGCGGGCGACGGTGTTCCTCTGCGACCATGCCAAGGGGGAGCTGTTCAGCCGCATCGCCACCGGCATGGAAGGAGCGCCGATCGAGGAGATCCGCTTCGGGATGGACCGGGGCATTGCCGGCGAAGTGGCAACGACGGGGAAGGGGGTCAACATCCCCGATCCCTACGCTGATCCGCGTTTCAATCCCGACTTCGATCGGAAGAGTGGTTTCGTCACCAAAAGCCTCCTCACGCTCCCGCTCGGCGGCCACGGGGGGAAGATCGTCGGCGTCCTTCAGGTGCTCAACAAGCGCGGCGGTCCGTTTGGTGAGCGCGACGAGCGGCTCCTCTCGACGCTCGGTGCCCAGGCCGGTGTGGCGATTGAGCGGCAGGGGCTCCTCGAGCAGTACGCCGTCAAGCAGCGGATCGAGCGCGATCTCAACATCGCCCGCGAGATCCAGCAGGGGCTCCTCCCCAAGACGCCCCCCGATCTCCCCGGTTTCGAGATCGCCGGCTGGAATCGCTCGGCCGACGAGACGGGAGGGGATTGTTTCGATTGGCTCCGCCTGCCGGGCGGGCATCTGGCGATCTCGATCGGCGACGCCACCGGCCACGGGATCGGCCCGGCGCTGGTGGCTGCCGAGGCCCGAGCGCTCCTCCGTGGCACCCTCATGCAGAGCCGGGATCTCGCCCGCGTCGTCCCGCAGATCAACGATCTCCTTGGCGAGGATCTCCGCGAGGGGACGTTCGTGACGGCGTTCATCGGGCTCCTCGATCCGGCCAAAAGCTCCGTCGAATATGTCAGCGCCGGCCACGGTCCGCTGCTCGTCTACACCGCCGCCGCCGACGCCTTCACCGAGATTCCCACCCACGGGCTCCCGCTGGGGCTGATGCCGGAGGTGGAGTTTGATCCGCCGACGCATGTCCCCCTCGCGCCGGGCGACATGCTCCTTCTGTTCACCGACGGGTTTTTCGAGTGGTCTCGGCCCGACGGGGAGCAATTCGGCACCGACCGGCTCACCGACGTCATCCGCCGCCATCGGGATCTCCCCGTCGCCGAAATCATTGCCCTGGTCTACGCCGCGGTGGTCGAGTTTTCGGACGGGACGAAACAGGCCGACGACTGCACGGCAGTGATTGTGAAACGACATTCCGCGACCCCCTCCTGATCGGCCCGTCGGGGCTCGGAAGGCAGGGCAGAGGAGCCACCATGCCGCATCCGCTCACCGACGGTGAGATCGCCGAGTATCACCGCGAGGGCTACGTGATCGCCCGCGGCTTGTTTGACCCTGAGGAGATCGATCTCCTCGGACGGGCCGCCCGTGAAGACCGGGAACTCGACCGGCACTCGTTCGGACGGGCCGATGGTGAGGGGGGCGTGGTGCGGCTCTCGCTCTGGAACCATCCCGGGGATGGGATCTACGGCATGTTTGCGCGATGTGAGCGGATCGTCCGCTCGGCCGAGCGTCTTCTCGGCGGCGAGGTGTACCACTACCACTCCAAGATGATCATGAAGGACGCCCGTGTCGGTGGCGCGTGGACGTGGCACCAGGATTATGGCTATTGGTACAACAACGGCCTGATTTGGCCGCTCCTGACGAGCGTCTCGATTGCCGTCGATCCCTCGACGCGGGCCAACGGCTGCCTTCAGGTGATCCCCCGTTCCCATGAGCTCGGGCGGATCGACCATCAGCTTTCCGGCGAGCAAGCGGGCGCCGACATGGAGCGGGTGGATGCTGTCCTCGCCCGGTTGCCGCTGGTGCACTGTGAGATGGATCGCGGCGACGCCATTTTTTTCCACGCAAACCTCCTCCATCGCTCCGATGCGAACCGTTCCGACCAGCCGCGGTGGTCGATGATCTGCTGTTACAACGCGGCCCGAAACGACCCCTACAAGGACTCGCATCATCCCCGCTACACACCCCTGTCGATGGTGCCAGACGGCACCATCCGGGATGTGGGCATGAAGCGTTTTGGCGAGTCGGCCGGGAACGTCGGCTGGCTCGACGTCGCGCGCGACCGATCGGCTTCCCAGCCCGCGGCAGACCGGCCGACGGCAGACCGGCCGGGGTCGGCTTCGGGCGAGGGACCGAACCGATGAGCCTGCCTGAGGCCATGAATCGTGCGCACCTGGCGCCGCTGCCCCGCGATCGCTCCCCCGGTATCGGGTGCATCGGGGCGGGGTTCATCATGGCCGACTGCCACCTCGTGGCCTACCGCGGGGCGGGGCTCAATCCCGTGGCGATCTCCGCGCCCCGCCGCGCCGCAGCCGAAGAGGTGGCGGCCCGCCACGCCATCCCCACAGTGCACGCCGACTGGCGCGGCGTGGCTGAAGATCCGGCGGTGGAGGTGGTCGACGTCGCCGTTCCCCCCGACATCCAGCCGGAGATCATCGAGGGGATTTGTGCGCTTGTCGAGCGGAAGGAAGCTAGAGTCCGTGGGATCCTGGCGCAAAAGCCACTGGCCTGCGACTATTCCCAAGGCGCCGAAATCGTGCGCCGCTGCCGCGAGGCCGGGATCCGTCTCGTCGTCAATCAGAACATGCGCTACGACCATGCCGTCCGCGCCTGTGGCGATCTCCTCGCTCGCGGCGTGCTCGGGGCGCCGGTGCTCGCCACGATCGAGATGCGGGCGATCCCCCACTGGATGCCCTGGCAGGAGCGGCAGGGCTGGGTGACGCTGCGGATCATGTCGATCCATCATTTCGACACCTTTCGGGGCTGGTTCGGCTCGCCGCGGCGCGTGTTCACGAGCGTCCGCAGCGATCCGCGCACAGCCGAGAAGTTTGCCCACGACGACGGCATCTGTCTCTCGGTCCTCGAATACGACTCGGGCCTCCGCTGCTCGTCGCTCGAGGATGTCTGGGCGGGGCCGGCCCGCGAGGGGGCCGAGGCGGATTGCTTCGTGCGCTTCCGGGTCGAGGGTACGCACGGCATGGCGCTGGGGACGGTCGGCTGGCCGCGCTACCCGGAAAAATCTCCCTCGACGCTCGACTGGACGACGAGCCGCGTTGAGCATGGCGCGGGGGTGTGGCACCGGCCACGCTGGGAGGAGGCCTGGTTTCCCGATGCCTTCATCGGCCCGATGGCCGAGCTGCTCCGCGACCTCGAGGGAACAAGCCCGGCGGTGGCGACCGGTGAGGAGAATCTCGGAACTCTTGCGCTCGTCGATGCGGCCTACGCTTCCGCGCGGGAACACCGGGCGGTGGAGCTCGCCGAAATCATCGCCGTGGCGGGAGCGTGAAACATGGGGCCACTCGGGCGAAAGGTCGTCGTCGGCTCGCTTCTGGCGCTCGCTCTCGGGCCGGCGATGGCCGTTGCCGAGGCCCCTGCCGCCGCCCCGTCCTACTCGCGCGACGTCCTCCCGATTCTCGCCGCCAACTGCTTCGCCTGCCACGGCTTCGACCCCCGCGCCCGCCAGGCTGGCCTGCGCCTCGACGAGCAGGCCGGGGCTGTGGCGATCCTCGACTCCGGGCATGTGGCAATTCAGCCCGGCGACGTTGCCGCCAGTGGGCTCGTGGCCCGGATCGAGAGCGCCGACGCAGGCGTCGTGATGCCGCCGCCGGAGACGGGAAAGCAGCTCTCGGCAAGCGACAAGCGAGTTCTTGCCGACTGGATTGCGGCCGGGGCCCCCTACGAGCCCCATTGGGCGTTCACACCGCCGAGACAATCGCCTCCGCCGGAGGTGGCGGGCTCTGAGCATCCGATCGACCGCTTTCTCGTGGCGGCCATGGCAGATTCGGGGCTCGCCCCGGCGCCGCCTGCTCCCCCGGAGACGCTCCTCCGCCGCGTCAGCCTCGATCTGACGGGCCTCCCGCCGACGGCCCCAGAGCTCGATCGCTTTCTTGCCGCCCATGAGGCCGATCCCGAGAAGGCCTGGGAGGGGGAGGTTGATCGGCTCTTGGCCAGCCCGCACTACGGCGAGCGGCAGGCGCGGCTGTGGCTCGATCAGGCCCGCTATGCCGACAGCAACGGCTACTCGATCGACGCTCCCCGCGAGATCTGGCGGTGGCGCGACTGGGTCGTCGACGCCTACAACCGCGACCTTCCCTTTGATCGCTTCACGGTCCAGCAGCTCGCCGGCGACCTCCTCCCCGACGCCACCGACGAGGAGCGGATCGCCACCGGCTTCCACCGCAACACGCAGATCAACGAAGAAGGGGGAATCGACAAGGAACAGTTTCGCATCGACGCCGTCTTCGACCGGGTGGCGACGACGGGGAGCGTGTGGCTCGGCCTCTCGATCGGCTGCGCCCAGTGCCACGATCACAAGTTCGATCCGGTCAGCCAGGTCGACTACTACCGGCTGTTCGCCTTCTTCAACAACCAGGCCGACGCCAAGCTCAAGGTCACCGATCCCCGCGTCGACATGACGCAGCTCACCGCTGACCGCGACGCTGCCCGTGCCGAGGTCTATGCCTATGTCGAGGCCCGCGCTGAGGCCCTTACCGGCTGGGAAGCGGGGCTCAACGACGATGCTAAAAAGCTCCTCGATGCCGAGCGATCGAAGGCCCTCGCCACGCCGGCCGTCGATCGCTCCCCCGATCAGCGCCGGATCCTGTTTCATGCTGGCCTGGGGGCCAACGATCAGGAGTTTCGCCGTCTCAAC
Organism: Candidatus Kuenenia stuttgartensis; assembly: GCA_945860405.1. Lineage (GTDB taxonomy): Bacteria > Planctomycetota > Planctomycetia > Pirellulales > UBA1268 > QWOP01. The sequence continues at coordinate 12,576 of CAMARC010000069.1, forward strand.
GAACGCTTCCTCGATCTCCAAACGAAGGTCACGGGGGGGCCGACGACGCTCGTTCTTGCCGAGTTGCCGACGCCGCGGCAAACGACGCGCTTCATCCAGGGAGACTTCACCCGCCCCGCCGAGGAGGTCGCCCCCGGCACGCCGGCGATCCTGCCGCCGCTCGCCGTGGCCGGCACCCCCCCTAACCGCCTTGACCTCGCCCGCTGGCTCGTGGCGCCTGGCCATCCGCTCACCGGCCGGGTGCTCGTCAACCGGGCCTGGCAGCAGTTCTTTGGGCAGGGGCTTGTCGAGACCGACGCCGACTTCGGGCTCATGGGCACGCCGCCGAGTCATCCCCTCCTTCTCGACTGGCTGGCCCTCGAGGTGGAGCGGCAGGGGTGGAGCCTGAAGCGGCTCCATCGGCTGATCGTGACCTCGCGGGCCTATCGGCAAAGCTCGCGCGTCACGCCGCTCCACGCCGAGCGTGATCCGCACAATCGGCTCTTCGCCCGGCAGGCCCGGCTGCGGCTCGATGCGGAGCTCGTCCGCGATGTGGCCCTGGTCGCCTCGGGGGTCTTTTCGCCGGCGCTCGGCGGCCCGCCGGTCTATCCGCCGATCCCTGCCGGGGCAACGGCCGTCGGCCAGGTGAAGCGCGACTGGCCGACGAGCACTGGCGCCGATCGCCACCGCCGCGGGCTCTACACCTTCCTCTACCGGGCCTCACCGCCGCCGAGCCTCGCCGTCTTCGACGCCCCCGACGGCTATCAGTCGTGCACCCGCCGCGGCCGCAGCAACACCCCGCTCCAGGCGCTGACGCTCTTGAACGACCTCGCCTTCGTGGAATGTGCCGAGGCGCTCGCCGCCGTGATTGCCCACGAAGGCCCGGCCGTCGCCTTCCGGCGCTGCACGGGGAGGAATCCTGACCCTGACGAGCTAGCCGTCCTCGTCCCCCTCGATCCACGCGACGCCGCGCGGGTGCTTTTGAATCTCGACGAGACGGTGACCCGCGAGTGATCGTTGTCGCGGTCAGCTGTGATTCTGTGTTGATCCTGTCTTGATCCGGGAACGCCCCATGCCTCACGATCCCCACCACCCCGACAGCCCGCTCCTCGACGAGACCCGGCGCCACCTCTTTGCCCGGTGCGGGGTTGGCGTTGGAGCGATGGCGCTTGGGGCCTTGCTTGCCGGCGAGGGGCGCGGCGCGGGGGAAGGGGCCGGCGGGCCCTTGGGTCTGCCCGGCCTTCCCGGTCTG
>CAMARC010000070.1 GCA_945860405.1 Candidatus Kuenenia stuttgartensis
GGGATGCCGAGTGTCCCGGCCAGGACGCCGCACGACCCGCCCGATGTGGCCACCGTGCTCGCTGCCGGTGAACTCGCCAACGAGCCCCGCCCGGAGGCCGTCCACCGTCTCGATCGTGACACCTCGGGGCTGCTCATTCTCGCCCGGACAACCGAAGCCAGAGCCGCCCTCGGGCGGGCGTTCGAGGGGGGGCTCGTCCGGAAGTCGTATCGCGCCCTGGTCGTCGGTCGGCTGCCCGGGCCGGAAGGGGTGCTCCATCTGCCGCTGGCGCCGGACGCCGCCGCTTCCCCCCGCCAGCGCGTCGATCCGATCCTGGGGCGCGCGGCCACGTCCCGGTGGGCGACGGTCGCCGGACTGGGACTTCCCGATGGCGTGACGGCAGTCGATCTGAATCCCGTCACCGGACGGTCGCACCAACTCCGCGTCCACATGGCCTGGCTCGGTTGCCCGGTCCTCGGAGACAGGCTCTACGGGCCCACCCCATCCGTCGGGCGGCTCTGGCTCCACGCGGCGCAGATCACCTTTCCCCATCCGGCGAGTGGTCGGCCCTTGAGCTTGATTGCCCCCCTCGCGGTCGACCTCTGAGATCGTCGCCGCGTGGAACGACGCGTCGGCCCGGCTGTGAACGTCGGCCGACACTTCTCTCCCCGGGCTTCCGCGACGCGCCCGTGCCGCTGCATCGAACTTCGGCACCACGCTGCCCGGAAACTGCGCCGCGGGGGCACTGGTCGCCCCAACCAGACGGTCGATTCCCGCGGGGTTACGAGTGCGACTGGGAATGAATTGCCGCTTTTTTCAAGGCTTTTCCAGTCTTTCAGGAGCTTTTACGCCCCATCGCTTGGGCAATTGGCACGCCGTTTGTATTGGGTGAAGGCACGGAGGTTTTCGGACCCCGTCCGAGGATCGAACACTGCGGAGGTGTTGATCCCGGACCGCAACCCTTCTGGAGTGCCCATGCGATCCCTTTGTGTTTCCGATTCAGTGGCCAACCTGCTTGTCAGCCGGGTGGTCAAATCGCTCCCGCGGTTGACGTCGGTGCTCACCGGCACCGGAACGGTCGGAATGGCCCTCGTCCTGGCGACGCTTTCGGGCGCAGCCATGGCTCAGGACGCCACACCAGCGCCGCCTGCCATCCCCATCCCCACGACCGAGGAGATGGTGACGAACCTCTGGCTCGCGGCCGACACCGTCTGGGTGTTGATTGCTGGGATGCTCGTGTTCTTCATGAACCTCGGCTTCGGATGCGTCGAGTCGGGCTTCGCCCGGGCCAAGAACTGCGTCAACATCCTCTCCAAAAACTTCATCGTCTTCGCAGCCACGGCGATCGCCTTCTGGTTCCTCGGCTGGGATCTGATGTTCGGCACCGATGCCGGCGGCTGGATCGGCAACTCTGGCTCGTTCATGGTTGGGGCGGCCGACAACAGCCCGGCCGTGGGTGACAAATATGCCGGAGCTTACGGCTCGATCAGTTGGACCGGTGTCCCGCTGTGGGCCAAGTTCTTCTTCCAGTTGGTGTTCGCCGGGACCGCCGCGACGATTGTCTCCGGGGCCGTCGCCGAACGGATCAAATATCACACCTTCATCCTCTTCAGCTTCCTCATGGCCGTGGCGATCTATCCGGTCACAGGGCACTGGATCTGGGGAGGCGGATTTCTCGCCCAGAAGGGCTTTTGGGACTTTGCAGGATGTTCCGCGGTGCACTCCGTGGGAGGCTGGGCCGCGCTGACCGGGGCGATGATCCTCGGGCCGCGGATCGGGAAGTATTCGGCTGACGGACGCGTGCAGGCGATTCCTGGCCACAACATGTCGCTGGCCTTCATCGGCTGCCTCGTCCTCTGGTTCGGCTGGTTCGGCTTCAATCCGGGGAGCACCATGAGTGTTGCCGGTGATGGTGGTCGGCTCGCCGCCCAGGTGGCCGTCAACACCAACTCCGCCGCGGCAGCAGCGACGATTACGGCGACGATCACTGCTTGGCTCCTCCTCGGAAAGCCAGACATCGGCATGACGCTCAACGGTTGTCTCGCCGGGCTCGTTGGCATCACCGCCAGCGCCGCCTACGTGACCGTTCCGGCCTCGATGCTCATCGGAGCCGTCGCCGGTGTGATCGTCGTCTTCTCCGTCATGTTCTTCGATCGCCTCAAGATCGACGACCCGGTCGGAGCGACGAGCGTCCATCTCGTCTGCGGGATCCTCGGCACGCTCTGCGTGGGGCTCTTTAACTCCAGCGACTTGTCGCAATCGGTGGTTGCCGGGCCGTTCGGATCGATGGTCGCCGGTGGTCCGAAGGCGGGCCTCTTCTACGGCGGTGGAGTCGAGCAACTCTGGATCCAACTCCTCGGCGTCCTCGCCGTCGGGGCCTATGTCGCTCCGGTTTCGGCGATCTGCTGGTTCATCCTCAAGTTTGCTGTGGGCCTGCGGGTCTCGCCGCACGAAGAAGTCGAGGGGCTCGACATCGGCGAGCATGGCAACGAGGCCTACCACGGCTTCCAGCTGATTCGCACCGAATAACGGCGGTCACCCGCACCGTTCACCGTCGGGGGGAGGAGAAGCCCCCCGACGGTCACGATCCAGAAGGATGCCCCAACGGCTTGGGTGGGCACTCCGCCTAGCTCACCCAGGCCGGGGCATTCTTCGGGGTTGTCTTCAGGAGCGTTCAGGGCCGGGGGATGCTCCCCGGCCCGGCTCGTTGGCGACGGGCGGCTCGCCGGGGTGGCTTGCTCCCTTGCCACTCGGGAGGTGTTTGCGGGTAGGCTGTCGTGACGGAGGTACGCCGTCGGTGAAGCTCATCATCGCCATCATTCAGCCGGCCCATCTCGAGAGCGTCAAGCAAGCGCTCTCGGAAGTCGAAGTTTTCCGGCTCACGGTTCTCGACGTCCAGGGCTTCGGGCGGCAGCGGGGGCATGTCGAGAGCTACCGCGGCCATGAGATCGCGGTCAATCTCCTCCGCAAGGTCCAGCTTCAGATCGCGGTCAACGACGACTTCGTCGAGCCGACGATCGCGGCCATCGTCAAGGGTGGCCGGACGGGCGAGGAAGGGGAGATCGGCGACGGCAAGATCTTCATCCTGCCCATGGACGAATGCGTCAGAATCCGCACCGGCGAGCGCGGCCGCGAAGCGATCTGACGGCGGGAGGCTCAGCCCCTTTGGGGGTGGAGCCGCGTTTGGCCGCCGAGGGCAACCCGGTTGACCGCCGCGAGAAAAGCCTTTGCCGAGGCCTCGAGGGAATCGGTTGACACGCCGCGGCCGCGGGCGATCTGGCTCCCGGGAGCGGCGCCGGCGGGTTGAAGCTCCACCGTCACCTCCGCCTGAGCATCCTTGCCGACGGTTACCGCCTGAACCCGAAAATCGCGGCAGACGGTCATCACGCCGGTGAGCTTCTCGATCGCCAGAAAGATGCCGTCGATCGGGCCGTCCCCGGCGTTCACCTCGACGGAGCTTTCCTCACCCCCCTGGGCAACCCGGAGCCGGACGCGGGGCGGCTGGCCGCTGGAGCAGGTGAGGTCGTAGCCGACGAGCGTGAATCGCTCCGGGAGATCGGCGAACTGATCCTCGCAGAGCGCGGCGATGTCGCCGTCGTAGATCTCCTTCTTCCGGTCGGCGAGCACCTTGAACCGGTCGAAGAGGGTCTGGAGCTGTTCTGCGGTCAGTTGGTAGCCCAGCGCCTTGGCGCGATCGGCGAGGGCGGCCCGGCCGCTGTGCTTGCCGAGGACGAGATCGGTGCGATCGAGCCCCACGTCCTCGGGACGGATGATCTCGTACGTGCTCCGTTCCTTGAGCATGCCGTCCTGATGGATCCCCGATTCGTGGGCAAAAGCGTTGCGGCCGACGATCGCCTTGTTGCGCGGAACCTGGATCCCGGTGATCGTCGCCACGAGCCGGCTTGTCGGCACGAGCTTCTGGGTGGCGATCCGCGTCTCGCAGCCGTAATGATCGCGGCGCGTCCGCAGCGCCATGACCACCTCCTCGAGCGAGCAGTTCCCGGCCCGCTCGCCGAGCCCGTTGATCGTGCACTCGATCTGCCCGGCGCCCGCTTCGACGGCCGCGAGGCTGTTGGCCACCGCCAGACCGAGGTCGTCGTGGCAATGGACGCTGATCACCGCGCGGTCGATCCCCCGGACCCGCTCGCGGAGGGTGCTGATGACGCGGTGCATCTGCTGGGGCGTGGCATACCCGACGGTGTCGGGGATGTTCACGGTGGTCGCGCCGGCGTCAATTGCCGCCTCGACGACGCGGCAGAGGAAGTCGAGCTCGGTGCGCGCGGCGTCCTCCGGCGAGAACTCGATGTCCGGACAGAGTTGCCGCGCCCGTTGCACCCCGGCGACGGCGCGGGCCACGACTTCGTCCTCGGTCATCCGCAGCTTGAATTCCCGATGGATCGAACTCGTGGCGAGGAAGACGTGGATCCGCGGCCGTTCCGCGCCGCGCAGGGCCTCCCACGCACGGTCGATGTCGGCGTCATTGCAGCGGGCCAGACCGCAGACGATGGCCCCGCGGATGGTGGCGGCGATCTCCCGCACGCTCGCGAAGTCGCCCGGCGAGGCGATCGGGAAGCCGGCCTCGATGACATCGACCCCCAATTGCTGGAGCGCCTGGGCGATCTCCATCTTCTCGGTGAGGTTCATGCTCGCGCCCGGGGATTGCTCGCCATCGCGGAGGGTGGTGTCGAAAATGCGGATCATTCGGGCGGACGTCATGAAAGAGCCTCAGGGGGCACCGGTGGGCGGGAGTCTCGGGGCGGCCGCAATCGGCGGCGCGTCCGAGACCGGGGCGGCAGTTGTTGTCGTCGGAGTATCGGGCCCGCAGGAGCTTGGGGCGCGATCCTTGGAAGGATCAGGAACCGGATCGGGAAGTATAAGGAGTGGAGCGTTGTTGTGTAGAATCCGGGATGGCCGGCTCCACCGCCCGCCGTCCACCGGAGTCCGACCTACCATGAGCGCCAGCGTCACTGCAGAGAGTCAGGGCGAGCGTTCCGCCCGCCCTCCCCGGGCGGGCACGCCCGAGGGGAACGCCCCCGGAGGACGGACATCTGCCGGAATCGTGGCCATGATCCGGAAAGGACTGGGGGGGAGTGTGGCCCTGGCTGTGGGGGGGCTTTTGTGGTGGTGGATCTCGACGCACCACTTCAGCGGCGGGGAACACCCGATCGAGGACCGCGCCGCCGCGGGGGCCAAGGCCCCGGCCAGTAGGCTCGCCGACGAAGTTTTCCTCCCGGAGGGATCGCGGACCTCCGCCGGAATCGAACTGGGGACGGTCACCCGGATGGCGATGCACGATCAGCTCACCGTTCCCGGTCGGCTCGACTACGACGCGCGACGCCGGCTCGATTACGCCTCCCCCGTCGACGGCATCATCTCCCAGGTCTTCGCGCAGGTCCGGCAGCGTGTGTCCAAGGGAGACTCCCTCGCCGAGTTGTCGAGCCCCGCGGTGGGCACGGCCCGGGACGACGTCCGCCGCCGCGAGGATGACAAGCAGATCGAGATCAAGGCCGCGGAATGGTCCACAACCGTTTCCGACAACGTCGAATCACTCCTCGAGACGCTCGCAAACAAGCCCCCGCTGGCCGATGTCGAGGTGATGTTCAAGGACCGTATTCTGGGCAACCATCGGGAGAAGATCTTCGGGGCGTACTCCAAGCTCCTCCTCATCGAAAAGATCAACCGCAGCACTCGCGAGCTCGGGGACGGCGGGGTGCTCTCCGGGCGGATCATCGAAGAACGGACGAGCAACCTCGAGGTGGCGAAGGCGAACTTCGATGCCGCCTGCGAGGAGGCACTGTTCACCACCCGCCAGGAACGGGATCGGGCGCGGGCGACTCTTGCCCAGGCCGATCGGCTCGTCCAAGTGTCGAAGGAGCATCTTCGCACCCTCGTCGGGAGCCGGCTCGGCGCCGAGATCGCAGCGGTTGCCGAAGACGCTCCCGACAGCCCGGGAGATACCGGGTCACTGAGCACGCTCTTCCTGCGGACCCCCTTCGACGGGGTGGTCGAGGATGTCTTCGTGGCCCGCGGGGAGCGTGTCCAGGGGGGAGACCCGATGTTTGTCGTTGCCGACACGTCGCTCCTCTGGGTGCGGGCCCAGATTCACGAACGGGAGTGGACGGCCGTCGATGTCGTCCAGGGGCAGCAGGTCAAGGTGAATGTTCCAGGGGCCGAGGGCCGCGAACTCGTCGCCCGCGTCCACCACGTCGGCGCGATCGTCGAGGCTGATTCACGGAGCGTGCCACTGGTGGCCGAGCTCGAGAATGACGATGCCCATCTGAAGCCGGGGATGTTCGTCTGGGTCGATCTCCCGCAGGGAAGCGTTCGTGACGCCTTGGCCGTCCCTGCCGCTGCCATCATGCGGCACGACGGGGAGGCGTTCGTCTTCGAGCCACTCACCGAAGGACGCTACCGGCGCGTCGCCGTCACCACCGGCATCGACAACGGTGGTCTCGTCGAGATCGTCTCGGGCCTCCAGGAGGGGGAGCCGGTTGTGGTGGGGGGCGCGTTCGTGCTCAAGAGCGAATTGCTCCTCGAGAGAGAAGAGTAGCCGTCGGGCATCCCGGCGTTCGGGGGTTGTCGAGAGCCTGCCGGCGGCCCGGAAGGTCTGTCTGACGGGCGATAGCGGGGAGGACGGCAGTGCTTTCAGGCCTCATCGAATGGTCGTTGTCGAACCGGGCTCTCGTGCTCGCGATGTTCATTCTCATGTCGGTGGGCGGGCTGTACGCGGCCACGCAGATCCCCGTCGACGCCGTTCCCGACCTCGTCAACATCCAGGTGCAGGTCGTCACCGAGGCGGGGACGATGTCGCCGCTGGAGGTGGAACGCTACGTCACCTACCCCGTCGAGCTGTCGATGAGCGGATTGCCGCACGTCGAGGAGATCCGCAGCATCTCCCGGTTCGGCATCTCGCTGGTGACGATCGTCTTCCGTGAGGGGACCGACATCATGCTCGCCCGCCAGTTCGTGGCGGAACGCCTCCCCGAGGCGAAGGGGCGGATCGCCGTCGGTCACGGCGACCCGAAGCTCGGCACGCTCAGCACCGCGCTCGGCGAGATCCTCCAGTTCGAGGTCCGCGGCACGGGGCATGATCTCATGGAGCTCCGCAGCATCCTCGAGTGGGACATCGCTCCGGCAATGCGCGAGGTATCCGGGGTCACCGATATCAACTCCCACGGTGGCTTTGCCAAGAGCTACCAGGTCGAGATCGATCCCGACCGGATGAGTGCCCAGGCGGTGACGCTCGGGGAGGTTCTGGCGGCGCTCGAACGCAACAACGAGAGCACCGGCGGCGGCTACATCGTCAGGAACGGCGAGCAGCGGTTCATCCGCGGCCAGGCGCTGCTCAAGAGCGTCGCCGACATCGAGCAGGTGGTGGTGCGCAGCCCCGCGGGGGGCGTGCCAGTGCTCGTCCGCAACATCGGCCGCGTCGCGATCGGGCCAATGACGCGACAGGGGGCGGTGACGCGAGGCGGCCGCGGCGAAGTGGTGACGGGGATGGTGATGATGGTTCGCGGCGAGAACAGCCGGCGCGTCGTCGGGGCGGCCAAGGCAAAGCTCGAGGAGATCCGGCGGACGCTGCCGCCCGGGGTCGAGATCGACATCGTCTACGACCGCTCGGAACTGATCGCACGGACGCTCGATACCGTGCTCCACAATCTGGCGGAGGGGGGCCTGTTCGTGGTCGGCGTGCTCCTCGTCCTCCTCGGAAACGTCCGCGCCGGCCTGATCGTCTCCCTGGCGATTCCGCTATCGATGCTGTTCGCGTCGAACCTGATGTGGATGACGGGGATCTCGGCGAGCCTCATGAGTCTGGGCGCCATCGACTTCGGGCTCGTCGTCGACAGTTCGGTGATCATGGTCGAGAACTGCGTCCGCCGGCTCGGATTGGCCGCCCCGGGGGAATCGAAGCTTGCCATCGTCCGTGACGCCGCGATCGAGGTCCGGGGGCCGACGATGTTCGGCGAGCTGATCATCGCCGTGGTCTATCTGCCGATCTTGTTCCTCGAGGGAACGGAGGGGAAGCTGTTTCGCCCGATGGCGCTGACGGTGCTCTTCGCGCTCCTCGGGTCACTGGTCATCTCGCTGACCCTCATGCCGGTGCTGGCGGCGACGTTCCTCCGCCGAGAGCCGGAGCACGAGCCGCTCCTGATGCGCCTCTTTCACCGGGTCTACCACCCGGTGGCCCGGTTTGCCGTCTGGCATCCGGTGTGGATCTCGCTCGGCGCAGCAGCGCTTGTGGCCGCGACGATCCCCGTCGCCATGCGCCTGGGGGCGGAGTTCATGCCACGGCTCGACGAGGGGGATCTCCTCGTCGAGGTGGTGCGCTTGCCGAGCGCGACCCTCGAGGATTCGGTGGCGATCACGACCCGGATCGAGAAGGTGCTCGAGGAGTTCCCCGAGGTTCGGACGGTGTTTTGCAAGACGGGGCGGCCGGAGATCGCCAACGACATCATGGGGGTGCAGCAGACCGACGTCTGGGTGATGCTCAAGCCACGCCGGCTGTGGCCGGCGGAGGTGTCGCGTGACGAACTCGTTGAGCGGATGTCGGACGCGCTCGCGGCGGCGGTTCCGGGGGCGAACTTCGGATTCAGTCAGCCGATCGAGATGCGCGTCGACGAGCTCGTCGCCGGGGTGAAGTCGGACGTCGCCGTACTCCTCTACGGGGATGACCTCGACACGCTCGGGGACCTCGGCAAGCAGATCGAGCGGTTGCTCCGTGGCATCCGCGGAGCGGTCGACGTGCGGGCCGACTGGCAGGCCAATGTCCCCACCACGCGGATCGATGTCCGCCCCGAACAGCTCGCCCGTCATGGCATTGATGGCGCCGAGGTGATGCGGACGGTGTCGGCGATGGGGGGAATCCCGGCGGGGGTGATCTTCGAGGGGCGGCCGCGCTACCCGCTCATTCTCAAGTTTCCCCGCCAGTGGCGCGAGAACGCCGAGCTCATTCCGCAGATCCCTGTGGGCGCCGCCGCCGGGCGCCCCGTGCCGCTCGGCGAACTCGCCGACGTCATCAACGAGGAGACGCCCCCGTCGATCGAGCATGAGAACTCGCGCCGACGGACGTACGTCTCGGCCAACGTCCGCGGTCGCGACGTCGCCGGCTTTGTCGCCGAGGCTCAGGCAGTCGTGGATCGGGAGATGCGGCTGCCGACGGGGTATTCCATTGCCTGGGGAGGCGACTTCGAAAACCTCGTGTCGGCCGGTCGCCGCCTGGCGCTCATCACCCCACTCGTGCTCGGCCTCATCGCCATGCTCCTCTACACGAGTTTCAAGTCGTTCAGTCTGGCGGCGCTGATCTTCTGTGCCGTGCCGGTGGCGGCTTCTGGCGGCGTGGCAGCCCTGGCGCTACGTGGCATGCCGTTTTCGATCGCGGCCGGCGTCGGGTTTGTCGCCCTGTTCGGCGTGGCGGTGCTCAACGGCCTGGTGTGGGTCAGTGGCGCGGAGCACGCCCGGCAGGCGGGCATGTCCCCGCGTGAGGCTGCCCTGTCGACGGCCGAGGTCCGCATCCGACCGGTTCTCATGACCGCGATGGTGGCGAGCCTCGGGTTTCTCCCGATGGCGATGGCGACGAGTGCCGGCGCTGAAATCCAGCGGCCCCTGGCCACCGTCGTGATCGGGGGCATCGTCACCAGCACGCTCCTGACGGCGCTGGTGATCCCCGCGATCTATCCCTGGTTTGTGCGGGCTTCCGCTCCGGATGTCGCCGGCGGACGCCACGCCGGGTAAAAAGCTGTCTTCCGGGGCCCGTGGCTGCCCCTTGCCCGTCTGTGACAACGAGCCCCGTTCTCTCCATCCCCCTCGAGCCCGATGCCGTGGTGAACCCCATGACGCTCAACGAATTCCAGTCGCTCATCCGTCGGATGTACCACGACAAGGATGCCGCCCGGGGCGTCGAAGGGACGTTCATGTGGCTCACGGAGGAGATCGGCGAGCTTGCTACGGCGCTCCGCAGCGGCACCAAGGAGGAGATCGCGCTTGAGTTTGCCGACGTGCTCGCCTGGCTCGTGACAATCGCCAACGTCGTCGATGTCGATCTCGACGAGGCGGTGAGACGCAAGTACGGGCAGGGATGCCCGGGGTGCGGACGCTTGGCGTGCACTTGCCCCGATGCGGAGAAGCCGTGATGCGGCCTGCGGTTCAAGATCGGACGAGCGCCTCCCCTCTTCCGCCTGTCGGTGGTCGTCGGAGGCCGTCGTTGCCGGGCGCGCTTGCATGGGGCGTCTTCCTTTGGATTGCCGTGGCGTGGGGCGTCCGCGGGGCCGCGGGTTTCGCCGCCGAAGCCTCGCCGGAAGCCGCCTGGGAGGCGACGATCGGCTTCGACGGGGTCTATCGAACCGGCTCCTGGACGCCGCTGTTGATCGCGCCGTCGACGGTTACGCGTGTGTGGGTCGAGGATCCCGATGGCGAGCTGGTCGGCTATCCACCCGTGTCTGATGGCGGATCGTCGGGGCAGGGGGGGGGCGAAGCGCCGCGCCGGTTTCGTGTCCGCTTCGGACGCCCGGCGGGGCGGGTGCTCGTGGACGACGGGAGCGGATCGACCGTGCCGCTCCGGGTGCCTGTGGCGCTTGAATCGACCGACGAAGTGATGCTCGTGATCGGTGACCTGCCGAGTGCGGAGCGTGCCGCCCGCTTGCTGCAGCGTGAGGACGGAACTCGGATCCGCGTTGTTACCTTGCCGGATGCCTCGGGGCTGGGGCCTGCTGACCTCGATCTCGATGGGGCCGACGCCATCATCGCCTGTGGTTCGGTGGTGGCGCGGACGCCCCCCGAAGCCCTGGCCGGTGTCGACGCCTGGGTGCGCCGCGGCGGGAGGCTCGTGTTTCTCGCGGGGATGTCGGCGGCACCGCCGGGCCTGGCAGCGGGGCCGGGGGCGGGCTGGTTGCCCGGGCCGCCAGGCAGGGAGGGACGCGTAACGAGGATGGTGCCGCTGCGGCGCTCGGCGGCGATCGAGACCTATTCCAAGGCAGGTCGGCCGCTCGATCGCAATGCGCTCGGCGGCCTCGAGGTGCCGGTGCTCGCGGATGCCGCCTCGATCGACGGCATGATCGAGGCATGGGAGGGGAATGCCGCCACCGAACTTCCGCTGGTTGTCCGCCGGGCCCATGGCTTCGGCACCGTCACCTGGGTGGGGCTCGATCTCGATCAGGGTGTGTTCCGCAACTGGCAGGGAACCGATTCGCTCCTTGTCGAACTCCTCGGCGGGCGATCGCGTCAAGCGGGCCGGTCGGGGGAGTTGAACCGGCGATCCCTCGATCTCGGTGGACAGTTGCGGTTGGCAGTCGATCGCTTCGATGGCGTCCGTCCCGTCCCGTTCGAACTGATCGCCGGCCTGGCACTGCTCTACATCGCCTGCCTCTATCCGGCGGAGTGGTGGCTGGTGTCGCGCGGAGGAAGGCCCGCTCTGGCCTGGCTCACGCTGCCGGCGGTGGTGATCCTGTTTGCGGGGATGGCTTGGTGGACCGCGGGGCGATGGAAGGGGGATGCGTGGCGCGTCCGTCGCGCCGATGTCGTCGATGTCGATCTGGCCTGGAAGGTCGCGCGCGGGACGTCGTTTTTCGGCACGTGGTCGCCGATGAACGCCGTGGTCGACGTTGGCGCGGTGCCTTCCACGGCCGCCCTCGGCGTCGATGGACAGGCCGCGGTGGTGAGTTGGTATGGATCCGGGGGCCGCGGCATCGGTGCGGTCGACTGCCCCACGTCCCATCCTTCCTTGGCAAGCGTGCCCTACACGTCGGCGGCGGGCCTCAAGAGCCTCGACAGGGTGCCGATCGCCGCTTCCTCGAGCCGGCTCTTCGAAGCGGAGTGGATGGCGCCCGTGGCTGATCCTCCCGTCATTTCCAGCCTCCGTCAGGATGCCCAAGGGACGCTCAGCGGCGCGCTGGAAAGCCGTCTTCCGTTCGCGCTTGAGCAGTGTTCCCTGTTCCATGCCGGCTGGACCTATGACGTCGGTTCCCTGGCCCCCGGTGCCCGGTTCGATCCGGAGTCGGGGAAGGGGCCCCGGACGCTCGCTTCCGCTCTGACGCGGAGCGCTTCGGTCTACGACCGGACGCAGACGCAGGCGTGGCGCGTCGACAACACCGACATCGACCGGATCCTCGAGATCGCCGGTTTTCATGCTGCGGCGGGGGGGGCGTCGTACACGTCACTCGAGGCCGGACGTCTGGGCCGCATCGATCTCTCCCCGGTGCTTCCCATCGATCGGGCAATCCTCGTCGGTCGTGGTCCGGCGGGGACGTCGTGGTCGTGTGCGGCAGCGGGGGATGTTGCGGGGAGCGGAGCCACTGCCGTGCCGATCGATGATTCCCCGGCCCAGGCCACGGCCATGTGGCGGATCGTCATTCCGTTGGAAAAGCTCTCCGTCGAGAAACCCAGCCCATGATCGAAACCATCGACCTGACAAAGAAGTACGGGGATTTTTCCGCCCTGGAGTCGCTCGATCTCAAGCTCGAGCAGGGGGACCTGTTCGGGTTCATCGGTCCCAACGGCGCCGGGAAGACCACGACGATCCGGATCCTCGCGACACTCCTCTCGCCGACCTGGGGTGAGGCGTACGTCTGCGGCCATTCGATCTACACCCATCCCAGGGAGATCCGCCGCGCGATCGGCTACATGCCCGACATCTTCGGTGTCTACGACGACATGCGCGTGATCGAGTATTTGGAGTTCTTTGCTGCGGCCTACCGGATCGGCGGTCCGGAGCGTCGCCGCGTCGCCGAGCGATCGCTCGAACTGGTCGATCTGACCGTGAAGCGTGACGAACTCGTCACCAGCCTGTCGCGCGGGATGACGCAACGGCTGGGGTTGGCCCGAGTCCTCCTCCATGATCCGCAGGTCCTCCTCCTCGACGAGCCCGCCAGCGGTCTTGATCCGCGGGCGAGGATCGAGATGCGCGGGCTGCTCAAGCGGCTCCAGGGGCTCGGCAAGACGATCCTCGTCAGCAGTCACATCCTTCCCGAGCTGGCTGACATCTGCAATCGGGTCGGGATCATCGAGTACGGGCGGCTGCTTGCCTGTGGCGATGTCGGCGATCTCCTCGCCCAGGTGCGCGGCCGTCCCGTGATCCGGATCCGCGTGGCCGGCCCGCCGGAGCTGGCTGCGAAGGTGGTCGAAAAGAGCCCCGAAGCAGATCGGGTGGCGGTCCGTGATGGCGAGGTGCTCGTGACCCTCGCCGCCGGCTGCGACGACCCGTCCCCCCTGGCGGCCCGGCTCATCGCCGAAGGGTTTCGTCTCCAGTCGATGCGGGAGTCAGAAGTGAATCTAGAGACGGCCTTTCTGGAGATCACCCGTGGCTCGCTCGGCCGCCCGAGCGAGGATCGCGACAAGGCTGCCGACACGGCGTTGTGATGGCCACGTCGGCCCGACGGAAGCGGCCGTATCGGGGCCCCTTTGGCGCAGGAAGGATGGGCGCGGACTGGTAGACTCGAACGCTCAAGGCGACCGGTGCGGGTTGCCAGGGACAGGGCACGTCATCGAAGAGGCTCAGAGGGAGGAAGAAGCGATGGATCGAAAGGGAATCGGTCGTTGGCGGGATCGCTGGGTTGCGGGGCAGGGGAGGGGAGTCGGAGCGGCTGTGGCGCTCATCGTTGCCGGCCTGTTCTCGAATGCCCCCGCTGTCGCCCAACCGGGAGCTCCGGCGGCGAAGCGCCCCGCCGCCCAGCCGCTGACGGCGCCGGGCGAGGCCGCCCTCGACACGCCGGAGGGAACGCTCGGCTACGCCCTCGGCCTCCGCATCGGCAGTCAGATCGCCGCCGACTTCCGCGCCCAGAAGGCACCGTTTGATTTCG
>CAMARC010000071.1 GCA_945860405.1 Candidatus Kuenenia stuttgartensis
ACCGAACTCCTCACCCGTCACCTCGGCGACGTCTCCGCCGCCGCCCGGGAGGCCCGCCTGCCCCGTGGCACGCTCTACCGGCTGATGAAATCCCACGCGCTCGATGGGGCGAGCTTCCGTCGGCCGTCGGAGCCGAGGGGCGATGCCCCCCCGGCCGATTCCGTCGGTTGATCGCACGCGCCTCCTCCGCTGCCAGCCAAGGCCCTCCCGCCCAGGCAGGCTGTCTCATCGGCGCGACATCGCGCCACGCCAGCGCGACAGCCCTCCCATCGGCCTGTTTCCCTGAGCTTTCGGGGCGTGATCAGGCCGGCAGCAAGACGAGCGCTGTGCCACCGGCGCGACGGATCGTGCCCCGCTTCGGTGCTCCGGAACGCGGTCGCGAAGCCTAAAAAATGGGAGTGAAGTCTTCCTCACTGTTTGGCACGCCGAGTGCATGGATAAGCCTCCCGAGGGCCGGTCTCGAGGATCGCTGCCCTGAGGACCACACCCACACACCCTGTTCAGGAGTCCGTGCCATGAAGAAGATCGAAGCCATCATCCGCCACTTCAAGCTCGAAGAGGTCAAGGATGCCCTCAACGCCGCCGGTGTCCGCGGCATGACCGTCACCGAGGTTCGCGGCTTCGGCCGCCAGAAGGGGCACACGGAGACCTACCGTGGCGCCGAGTATTCCGTCGACTTTCTCCCCAAGGTGAAGATCGAAGTCGTCGTCAGCAACGAGGAAGCCCCGGGCGTGATCAACAAGATCATGACCACAGCCCGCACCGGGCAGGTGGGCGACGGCAAGATCTTCGTCACCGATCTCTCCGAAGTGGTGCGCATCCGCACCGGCGAGACTTCCGGCGCCGCGATTTGACGCTGGCTTCACGGCGGCACGGCCATCTCTGGCCGTGCCGCCGTGGCCTGCCGCGGCGAACGCCGAGGGTTCGCCGAGCAGGCGGGCGGTCGCACTGCGGGTCAGGTCGCCAAGGGGCGCGTCATCTCCACGGGGATCACCCAGCGGTCGTAGTCCTCGGCGCTGACGTAGCCGGAGGCGACGGCGGCGGCCTTGAGGCTCGTCCCCTCGAGATGGGCCTTCTTCGCGATCTTCGCCGCCTTCTCGTAGCCGATGTGGGTGTTGAGGGCCGTGACGAGCATCAGCGATTCGTCGAGATGGTGACGGATGCGAGCGAGGTTCGGCTCGATCCCAACGGCACAGTGGATCCGCATCGAGTCGCAGGCATCGGCCATCAGGTCGGCCGACTCAAGCACATTGTGGATCATCACCGGCTTGTAGACGTTGAGCTGAAAGTTGCCCTGCGAGCCGGCGAAGGCCACGGCGGCGTCGTTCCCGAACACCTGCACGCAAACCATCGTCATCGCCTCGCACTGCGTTGGGTTCACCTTGCCCGGCATGATCGAACTTCCCGGCTCGTTTTCCGGAATCGAGATCTCGCCGATCCCGCAGCGCGGCCCCGAGGCGAGCCAGCGGATGTCATTGGCGATCTTGAGAAGCGCCATCGCCAAGCTCCGTTCGACGGCGCTGACATCGACGAGGGCATCGTGGGCCGAGAGGGCGGCGAACTTGTTCTCCGCCGACACGAACGGATGGCCGGTCTCGCGGGCGATGAACTTCGCCGCCACGTTCCCAAACTGCGGGTGGGCATTGAGGCCGGTGCCGACGGCCGTGCCGCCGATCGCCAGTTCGTAGAGGCCCGGGAGGGCCCGCTCGATCGCGGCCATCCGGTCGTCGAGTTGCGCCCGCCAGGCCGACACCTCCTGGCCGAGCGTGATCGGCGTGGCATCCTGGAGGTGGGTGCGGCCGATCTTGACGATCTCGGCCGTCCGCTGCTCGAGGTCGGCAAACACGTCGCGCAACTGCCGCACCGCCGGCAGGAGGCGGTCGTGGATCACCTCGACGGCGGCAATGTGCATCGCGGTCGGAAACGTGTCGTTCGACGACTGGCCGCGATTGACGTCGTCGTTGGGATGAACCGGCTTCTTCGAGCCCATCTCGCCACCGGCGATCTCGATGGCGCGGTTCGAGATCACCTCGTTGGCGTTCATGTTCGACTGCGTGCCGCTGCCGGTCTGGAAGACGACGAGCGGGAAATGGTCGTCGAGCTTCCCGGCGATCACCTCGTCGGCGGCCTGAACGATGAGCTTCACTCGGTCGGCCGGAAGCTGCCCGAGCTCGCCGTTGGCAAGCGCCGCTGATTTCTTGAGGATGCCGAGCGCCTTCTTCACCGCCCGGCCCCACTGGAAGCGATCGACGCCGATCTTGAAGTTGTCGCGGGAGCGTTCCGTCTGAGCGCCCCAGTAACGATCGGAGGCGACCTGAACGGCCCCCATGCTGTCGGTCTCGGTGCGCGTCGGCGTGGCGGCGGTCATGGAGAGGGTCCGGAGAGGAATGAATGGGCAGCCGAGCGGCTCGAGGGCCGCGGCAAGGAGAAACATTTCTCCCGCATCGTGCCCCCGGTTTCAACCGTGGGCTGTGCTTCCCCGGGAGCCGTCCAAGCCCGCCGGTCAGCGCCTGAGGATGCGGCGGGCTGGAGACGGGGGCGGGGCGGCGATCTTCGCCGGCGACGGCGGCGTCGCTTCGGGGAGTTCGCCGAGCGAGATCGCCAGCCAGCCGTCGGCGCTCGCGGCCTGGAGAACCTTCATGTCGGCGAGCCGGGGATTGGTGACGAAGGCCTCCGGCAGCAAGGGCAGGGGACGCTCCTTGGGGAAGATCTTCCCGAACACCGCCCGCAGCGCGATCTCGGCCCGCCCCTGATGGCCCGGACCACTGAGATGGACAGACCCCTCGCGCTCGAGGAACAGTTGTGGATCGTCGGCCTTCGGCCGGTAGGTGACGCTGGCAACGATGTCGTGCCAGCCGCGGCGGCCACTTTCGATCGCCTCGAGCGCCACGCGGATGTGAACCAGCCCATCCCGGTACTGCACCCGCAGTGGCTGCTCCCGGGCGAATGTCACCACGACGTCCTCGGGGAGTTCGTCGGGGATGTGGGGCTCGACGCCGGCGCGCTCGCAGAGGAGGTGGATGAGATCTTCCAGCGGCAGCTGCCGGCCGGCGAGCGAGAGCCGCTCGAGGGCGTTGTTGATCGCCGACTCGTGGATCTGCACCGAGAGCATCGAGCCGTTGGGGGCACGCGGCCGCGGCGTGTGGGCTGCCAGTTGGTCGTCGCCGGCCAGTCGCAGTCTCGCCATGGCGATGCCATCCTGGGTCTCGAGTGACACGGGGGTCGGCTCGAGCCCCAGCTTCACCAGCGGCCCCCATGCCTGAGTGCGCAGCTTTTCCGCGGCGGCGAGAAGTTGCGGTTCGACTTGCTGGTCGACCTCCCGGCAGGCGCGGGCCACGATCTTGTCGATCACTTCCCGGTTGGCCTCGGGGAGATGCTCGTCGTGCTGGTTGCGGGCGATGTTCCGGACGAGCGACCGCATGATCGGCACGCCGTCGAAGCTCGTCTGGATATCTGCCAGTTGCGAACGGGACGACGCCGATCCGGTCGACTGGCCGAGGCGGAGGCCCGTTCCTCCCACGCTCACCGGCTTGCGGACGGTGAACGACGAGGAGCCGCGTGACGTCAGCGCGACCGGGCCCGACTCGGTGACCGTTCGGGAGGCGACGTCGCCGCGGACTTCAAGGACCAGCGAGATTCCGCGGGCATCGGGACTGAAGCGAACGGCGGTCGATTGCTCGACCCGACTCGTGCCGCGCACCTGCCGGCCGAGGACGGTGTCGTCAACCGGCGCCGTCGTCACTCGGGCCGGAGGCATCACCCGTTCCAGGAACTTCTGGTGAACGGCGACGCGGACGTTCGCCGCTGCATAGTGATTCCGGACGGTGGTGGCGAAATCGACGAGGCTCGTGATCCCGCTTTCGGCCAGAGCGTCGATCGACTCGACGGCCAGCGCCCCCTCGGCCGGGGTCGGAGCCGATTCGTACCGCTCGAGGGTCGCCAGGAGGGCTTCGACCCTGGCGCGGTGGGCGCCACTCGATTCGGACTCAGCGGGGGGAGCGGGCTCGGTCACGTTGGCGGGCGTGATCATCGCGGTGGCCGCCCCCTGCCAGACCAGCGTGCGACGCTGCGTGGCGAGCGTGGCGCGGCGGATGGCGGCGGCGGCGGTGGGATCGTCGGTGGTCAGGGCGATCTTCAGTCCATCCTCCACGAGAAGGGCAAGCTGCTCGAGCGGGGAAGTGGCAGCCGGATCGGCCGGGCCGGTGGTGGCGATGACGGCCCGCACCGACTCCGTCGTCTTCTCCCCCCAGGAGGCAGCAGGTCCATTGGCTTTTGCGAGTGGCTCGAGTTGCTTGAGCAGAGTCGTCGGCACGGGCCACCCCCCGGCGGATGTCGCCACGCCCTGGCCGGCGGGCGACTTGTCCTCCTTGGAAGGGCCGCGATCGCGCGTCAGCAGGCGCTCTCCTGCGCGGATTCGATCGAGGAGACGGGTACCGGACGGGGGGGCGCTTGCTTGCCGTTGGGGAAAGGGGACGACGCCGGGGCGCGAGGCCCGGAGGTCGTCCAGCGAATCACGGAGCCATTCGGCGACCGGCCCACGCCGTGTCGCCGACTGTGGATCGAGATGCGGGACGACGGCCGACGCTCCTTCGGCGCATTCGATGCTGTCGCTGTCGGGGCCGCGTTCGCCTGAAGACCCTCCCCGCGACTCCGTGGCCGGGCCGAACTCCAGCAGGGGGACGACGCGGCCGGCCGGGCCCTCGTCTTGCTCGCCGCCATACTGAACGAGCGACACGGTGGGGGCGGACATGCTCCGGGCCGTGGGGCGGATCGGGGCCGCATCGAAGGCTTCTAGCGGGAGCCTGGCGGGGGAGGGAGCCGCCGCCGAGGACGTGGGAGCCTCTTCCGCCGGGGAGGCGATGAGCACGGCCACACGGCCGGCGATCGGCTCAGCCACGCGAGCGCTTGTATCGCCATCGTGCGGCCGAGAGGGGAGGTGACGCCCCGCGGCGGCGCGACGTCCCGGGCGGATCTCCCAGGAAACCTGGGTCCTCGATGCTGCAGGGCCTTCGGCAGCCGCGGCCTGGGCATCGATGCCTTCCCGGAGGGCCATCCGTCTGGGAAAGGACGAAGGGCTGTCGACGCCGGGACGGAGGCTCGAATGGAGGGCATGCCCGACCAGCCCGAGGCCTGAAGAGGCCACGAGGCTGGCCAGAAAAGCCACCGCGACGATTCTGCCCCCTGCCTGCTGCGACATGCCGACTTACGTCCCCGCGAGGGGAGTTATCCGGAGCGGTCGGAGCGGATTGGGCAGGACAGTCCCGCCGCATTTCTCCCTCTCCTGACGTTGACCTCAACGTCAGATCGACAGGCGCGGAGGGAAAAATCGATTCGGTCAGAACAACACCGTCACATCCCGCACAGCACGCAGCTTCGCCAGCCTGCCGGACTTGCCAGAAGCGGCGTTGCGGACGCGATAGCAGGCCGGCTCGCCGGTCAGGCTCGGGAAGGGCGCGAGGCCGGGGGGGCTGGAGCGACGGCAGGCTCCAGCCGCGCGCTCCACGCGTCGACGAGCGTGGGGAGATGGGCGTTGCGGTCGATGCCGTCGAGGGCATCGAGCGTCCGGCGGAGGCCGTCGATCGCGTCATCACCCGTTCCCCCCCAGCTGGCAACGGCCCGGTCGAGGGGCGGATCGGAGGCGGAGCTATCCCGCCCCGGCGGAGCGCCGGAGGCGTCGCGACGGAGCGCGGCGCGGAAGAAGTCGATGGCTGCCCCGAGAAGGATTCGGAGGCGGGCCCGGCGGGGCGGCGCGTCCTTGCCTGCGGCTTCGACGCAGGCCTGCACCTCCTTCGAAAGCTCCACGCCGTGGAGAGGGCGGGCGGAGAGAAGTTCGAGGAGCCGAGCCCGAAACGCCTCGATCTCCGGATCCAGGAGCAGCCGGGCCCGGGCGATGCTCCCTCCGCTCCGCGCGGCGGCAGCGGCGATCGCGGCCGTGTCGGGGCTGGGCGTGTCGATTGCCCCGGCCGTGAGCACGCGCCTGACGATCTCCGTGTCGAGGGGGGCGAAGCGCACGATCTGCGACCGTGAACGGATCGTGGGGAGCTGCCGCTCGAGCGCCGTCCCGACGAGGATGATCACGGCACCGTCCGGGGGTTCTTCCAGGGTCTTGAGGAGGCAGTTGGCTCCCTCCTCGGCGAGGTGATCGGCATCGAGGATGATCGCCACCTTCCGGTTTCCGAGGGCCGGCCGCAGCAGGATCCGCCAGCAGAGCCCCTCGCGCATCCGGTGCTCACGGTCGCCGATGAACGCCTCGAGCGGGATCGTGGCCCGGTCCTCCGGCTTCTCGACGACGTCGATGTCGGGATGACTTCCGGCGGCAGCCTGGAGACACGACACGCAGGCCCCACAGGCCACGAGCCCAGGCCGGGGGGCGAGGCAGACAAGCGACCTGGCCAGTGCCTTGGCAAACGTCCCCTTGCCGATCCCCTCTGGCCCGATGAACAGATACGTGCCGGCGATCCGGCCTCGCGCCTCAGCGGCGACGAATCGCCCGACCACGTCGTCATGCCCCTCGATGCCCTGCCAGCCCATCGTGACACGTTCCCCGGGGACCATTCAGCCACACGCCACCCCACCGCGACCGGCGCCCTCGTCACCCCACATGCCGCTCCACCACGGCGCGGATCCGCGCGCCCACGGTCGCCATGTCTGCCGCAGCGTCGACGATCTCGAATCGGTCGGGTTGCGCTGCGGCCTCGCGGAGATAGCCGTCGCGCAGCCGGCGGCGGAAGTCGTCGCCACGGCTCTCGAGGCGATCGAGGGGGCGGTCGAGGCGGAGCGCGGCGGCGGCCGGATCGAGGTCGAGGAGGAGGACAAGATCAGGGGCGATCCCTCCGGTGGCGATGCCGCCGACGCTGCGGATGGTCTCCGGATCGAGCGAGCCGGCGTGCCCCTGGTAGACGATGTTTGCCGGAAGGTAGCGGTCCGACACGACCCACGCGCCGCGCTCGAGTGCCGGAGCGATCACGGCGCTGACCAACTGCGCCCGGGCTGCCATGTAGAGGAGCATCTCGGTCGTGGGCCCGAGCGGAATCTCCTGGCGGTGGAGGAGGATCTGGCGGATGGCGTCGCCGGCAGGCGTCGCCCCGGGATCACGGCAGGCCACCACGTCGTGACCGCGGCCGCGGAGCCATTCCACGAGCGGCGCCACCTGCGACGACTTGCCCGAGCCGTCGATTCCCTCGAGCACGATGAAGCGGGCCGTCGAGCGTGGGGATGTCGAGTCAGTCATGCTTTCCCCCCCTCCCCACCCGCGGCAAGGCGGATGAGCCCGAGTGGATCGGCCGGATCGAGCGCCGCGATCTTCTTCGCCGTGTCAACAGCCATCCCCTTGCGGCCCGATTCGAGAAGGGCGTGGACGAGCCCCTTGGCCGACTCGAAGAAGGGACGGTTGCCGGGGAGCGAATAGGGGAGCGGTCGCGGATTTCCGGCCGTCTCCAGGGCCTTGATGCCGAGCTCAACGGCCCGGCCGAAGTGGCCGCGAGCGAGCTTCGGATCATTCTCTTCAAGCGCGAGCAGGCCGAGTTGGAGGTGGGCGTCGAGAAAGTCGGGGCATTCCGAGAGGAGCCAAACCAACTCTTCCCGCGCGACGTCCGGCTCGCCGGCCTCGATCATGGCCTCGACCTCCTCGAGGTCCTCGCGTCTCCGCCGCGCGCAGCGAGGGTGGATGAACTCCCAGGCCGGGGCTGCAAGGCTCGGCAGCATGACCATTTCCCCTTCCCCCGCGACGGTCGTCGTCCGTCGCTCCACGCGGAGGATCTTGTCGGCCTTGCTTACCGGCTTTCCGGTCGACCGACCAGCAGCACGATCGCCCTTCTTTTTCTTTTTCTTTTTCTTCTTCGGCCGCGCGGCTCCATCGGCGTGGAGAGGATCGGTCGATGGATCGTCCGGGGAAGGCATGGCACTGCGGCTGCGGGGAACGGGGTGAAGGACACGATGGGGTCGGTCAGAAGGCTACACTGCCCGCGACCCGGGCGCGCGACGGCGGTGGCTCGGGGATTCCGGCGACCTTCGTTGGAAACGATCCACCATCACTTGGCAAGGGGTCATGGCGAAGGAACCGCGCTTGCCACGGCGTGAACGCACCCCCCGGCCCGCTGCCGGGGGGCCAAAGCCCCGTCGCGCCGGCCCGGCGGACGCCCCCGGGCACGACCCGCTCCCGGCGCCCCTCCGAGCCGGGAGTGCGCCGATCCACGACGCCCTCCTCGGCTGGTTCACGCGGGTCGGGCGCGATCTCCCCTGGCGCCGCGGGATTGATCCCTACCGTACCTGGATCAGCGAGGTGATGCTCCAGCAGACGCAGGTCGATCGGGTCGTCGATTTCTTCCACCGCTTCATGGAGCGGTTTCCGACCGTCGAGCGGCTCGCGGAGGCGCCGGAGGCGGATGTGCTCCGTGCCTGGGAGGGGTTGGGATACTATCGCCGGGCCCGGCAACTCCACGCTGCAGCGAAACGGATCGTCGCCGATCATGGGGGCCGTCTCCCATCCACCGCGCCTGAGCTTCGGGAGCTTCCGGGCATCGGCCGATACACTGCCGGCGCGATCGCGTCGATCGCCTTCGGTCGCGCCGAGCCGATCGTCGAGGCGAACTCGCGCCGCGTCCTCGCCCGTCTCGCCGCGCACGCTGCGCCGCTCGATGGCACCGCCGGCGACGGGCCGATCTGGGAGATCGCCACCGCACTGCTCCCGCCGCGGAGCGCCGGGCTGTGGAATCAGGCGCTCATGGATCTCGGCGCGACGGTCTGCACGCCGCGAAGTCCGATCTGTTCGCGCTGTCCACTCGCGCCGCACTGCCTGGCGCTCAAGACCGGGCAGGCAGGGGCGATCCCCGTGTCGACGGCGCGGCGCACGGTGATCGATCTCGACGAGACGGCGGTCGTGGTTCGGCGCGGGGCGAAGGTCTTGGTCGTCCGGCGCGGCGTGGGGGAGTGGTGGGAGGGACTGTGGGACTTCCCCCGGCTGCCCGCGAAGGAGATTCTCGCGCCCCTGGGATGCGGCCGCCGGCGAGTCGTCGGCACCTGCAGCTACACCGTCACGCATCATCGGGTCGCGGTCACGGTCGCGGCCTGCCAGGCGAGCTGTCAGGGGCCGCGGCGCGACGGCGTGGCGTGGATCGACTGGGAGGCGCTCGGGACGCTTGCGATGACGTCGCCGGGGCGCCGGATCGCGGCCCTTGCCGAACGGGAGGGGGGAATGGTTGGCCGGCCTGCCGCCGGGGCCTCGCGACCACGGCGTGGCTAGAATAGGACAATACCCCTCGCCTGGAGCCGAGTGATGCCGCCGCGATTCAGCCGACGCTGTGCCCTTTTGACCCCCTTCGCGGACAGGCTGGGGATCCGGCTCGGGGCCTTTTTGGTTCCACTCGCCCTGCTCCAAGCAGGCTGGCTTCCGGCTGCCGGGCCAGACGCGTTCGACGACACGGTTCGGCCGCTCCTCGTCCGGTACTGCAACGACTGCCACACCGGCGACACCCCGGAGGCGGGGGTTCGGCTCGACGATCGGCACGCCGACTTGGCGAAGACGACCGACCGCGCCCTGTGGAACAAGGTCCTGCGGCAGATCGAGGGGGGAGTGATGCCCCCGGAAGGCTCTGGCGCGCTTGCCGATGACGAACGCAAGACGCTTGCCGCCTGGATCCGCGACGTCGCCCTCACCCCCGACTGCGCGCTCGGGGAGCGTCCCGGCCGGGTGACGCTCCGCCGCCTCAATCGGGCGGAATACGACAACACCGTCCGCGACCTGTTCGGCATCGATGTCAAGGTGGCGGCCGACTTCCCCAGCGACGATGTCGGCTACGGCTTCGACAACATCGGCGATGTCCTTTCGATGCCGCCGGTCCTCTTCGAGCGGGCCCTCGAAGCGGCCGAGAAGGTTGCCCGGGCGGCGATCGTCACCGGCGAGATCGAGTCGGCGCCGGTGCAGAAGGGGGCAGGAGGAACGCTCGGCTCGGATGGGGAGATCGGCCAAGACTTCGACTTCCCTGCCGAGGGGGAGTATTTGTTTCGGGCGAATGCCTCCGGCGATCAGGCCGGGCCCGACCCGGTGCGGATGGGATTCCGGATCGCGGGGCGCGAGGAGCAGGTCGTCGACGTCCCCAACCGGCGACGATCGCCGAAGGACTTCGAGTTTCGCATGCGCATGCCGGCCGGTCGGCAGCGGTTCGCAGTCGCCTTCCTCAACGACTATTACAACCCTGAAGCGGAGAATCCCAAGCAGCGCGATCGGAATCTCCATGTCGAATCGCTCACGGTCGTCGGTCCGCTGGGGATTGTCGAGGCCGTGCTGCCGGCGTCGCACCGGCGGATCTTCGCCACGCCGATGCCCCCCGGGCTCGACGCGGCTGCCGAGCGCGGCGCGGTCGTAGCCAACCTCCGGCCGCTGGTGTCGCGGGCCTTCCGTCGCCCTGCCACCGCTGCCGAGGTCGAGCGGCTCGCCGACATCTATGCGGCAGCCAGGAGCTCGGGCGAGACAGTCGAGCGATCGATGCAGGTGGCCGTGACGGCGATGCTTGTCTCTCCGTCGTTCCTCTATCTCGTCGAGGCTGACCCGCCGCCGGGCGAGGTGCGGAAGCTCGACGATCACGAGATCGCCGCGCGGCTCTCCTCTTTCCTCTGGAGCAGCATGCCCGACGAGGCGCTCGCTGCCGCGGCCGCTGCCGGGGAGTTGCAGCGCGACGACCAGATCGTCGCCCAGGCCCGGCGGATGCTCGCCGACCCGAAGTCGCGGGCGCTCGTCGAGAACTTCGCCGGCCAGTGGCTGCAGCTGAGGGCGCTCTCCGCGTTCTCTCCCGACCGGGCCCGGTTTCCCGCCTTTGACGACGAACTGCGACAGGCAATGCGCCGCGAGACGGAGGCGTTTTTCGATGCAATTGTCCGCGAGGACCGGAGCATCGTCGAGTTTCTCGACGCTGATTCGACGTTCGTCAACGAGCGGCTGGCGAAGCACTACGGGATCGAAGGGGTGACGGGGAACGAGTTTCGCCGCGTTGCGGTCAACCGCGACCAGCGCGGCGGGCTCCTCGGGCAGGCGAGCATCCTGGCAGTGACGAGCAATCCGACGCGCACCAGCCCCGTGAAGCGTGGTCGGTGGGTGCTCGAGAATCTCCTCGCCGCCCCTCCTCCTCCTCCTCCGCCGAACGTTCCCGAGCTTCCCACCTCCGGCGAAGCCCTCACCGGCACGCTCCGGCAGAAGATGGAGCAGCACCGCGCCAATCCCTCCTGCGCGGCCTGTCACAAGCTCATGGATCCGCTCGGCTTCGGCCTCGAGAACTTCGACGCCATCGGCGCTTGGCGGACCGAGGATGGCGGGGCGCCGGTCGATCCGTCGGGGGAATTGCCAGACGGCCGCCGGTTTGCCGGCCCCGCCGAACTGCGGCAGGTGCTCGTGGGGCGGCGGGGAGAGTTTCGCCGCTGCCTCAGCGAGAAGCTGTTCACCTACGCCCTCGGCCGGGGGCTTGAGTACTACGACGCCTGTGCCGTGGAGCGGATCGCCGCCGCGACCGAGGCCGAAGGAGACCGGTTCTCGGCGCTCGTGGCAGCGATCGTGACGAGCCCCGCCTTCCGGCAACGGGAATCGGATCAACCTCGCTGACCAGCCTCAGGCCATCGCCGGGTGATTGCTGTGGTGCGGTTCGGTCGATGAAAGAAAGGGATTGAGGGAGGACGGGCTCGTCAAAAGCGAGCAAACCGCCCAAGCCCGGATGCGGTCCGGGGTTGCCCCGCGCCCCCCGGGAGAGTGTCGGAATTGACTCCCGGCCCCTGGCAACCGACGATTGAATCATCCAAGGCAATGCCCCACGCGAGGAGGACTTCCCATGCCCCAGCCGATCTCCCGACGCACCGTCCTTCGCGGAGCCGGGACGGCGGTCGCCCTGCCGCTCCTCGAAGCGATGGTCCCGGCCGCCGTCCTCCCGGCAGTTCGGGGTGAGACAGCCGACGCTGCCGAACTCGCGCCCCGCCGGGCTGCCTTCCTCTATGTCCCCAACGGGGTGCACATGCAGGATTGGACGCCGAAGCAGGTCGGGGCCGGATTCGATCTCCCCGCGACCCTCGACCCGCTGTGTGGGGTGTATGGGAAGTTCTCGATCCACTCGCACCTCGCGCAGAAAAAGGCCGAGGCCAACGGGGACGGCGCCGGCGATCATGCCCGGGCCCTGGCGACGTTCCTCACCGGCACCCAGGCCCGCAAGACGGCCGGGGCCGACATCCGTGCCGGCGTCTCGGTCGATCAGATCGCCGCCGCCCATCTCGGTCGCCACACGCGGCTGCCGTCGCTCGAGATCGGCACCGAGGGGGGCGGGCAGTCGGGCAACTGCGATTCCGGGTACAGCTGCGTCTACTCCGCAAACATCGCTTGGCGGAGCGACACCCAGTCGGTGCCGAAGGAGAGCAATCCGAGGCTGATCTTCGACCGGCTCTTCGCCGCCGGCCGCCCTGGCGAGTCGGAGGAGGCCCGGGTGAAGCGCGAGCAGCACTCGCGAAGCATCCTCGACTACGTCCGCGAAGAGGCCCGGGGGATGGATCGGGTGGTGGGCGTCGCCGACCGTCGCAAGATCGATGAATATTTCACCGCTGTGCGCGAGCTCGAGGTTCGTTTGGAGCGTTTCTCCACGGGCGTCGTCTCGCCGCAGGATCTCGGCATGGCGAGGCCCGATGGGCCTCCGGAGCGCTACGAGGAACACCTGCGGATTCTCGCCGACATGCTCGTTCTCGCTTTCCTCACCGACACGACGCGGGTCTCGACCTTCGTCTTCGCCAACGAGGGGAGCAACAAGAGCTATTCGTTCATCGGTGTCCCCGAGGGTCATCACGATCTCTCCCATCACGGCCGCGATGCCATGAAGCAGGCGAAGATCCAGCGGATCAACCGCTTCCACATCGAGCAGTTGGCCTACCTCCTCGAGAAGCTCGATCGGACGCGCGAAGGGGATGGCTCGCTCCTCGACCGCTGCATGATCGTCTACGGGAGCGGCATCGGTGACGGCGATCGTCACAACCACGACGATCTCCCGATCCTCGTCGCCGGCGGCGGCGGCGGGGTGCTCAAGCCGGGGCGGCATGTCGTCCATGAAAAAAACACGCCGCTGACGAATCTCTACCTCGGCATGCTCGACGGTCTCGGCTGCCCGGCCCCGATGCTCGGCGACAGCACCGGAATGCTCACCGAGATTTGACACTCAACTCGTGGCCCGTGGCCGGCGGCGCGTTGATGTCAGCGTGGCCCCGGTGGGCAGTGCTTCTCGATCCAGCCGAAGACTTCCTCGTGCCAGCGGCGGGCGTTGCGCGGCTTGTTCACCCAGTGCCCCTCGTCGGGGAAGTTGACGAACCGGCTCTCCACACCTTGACGCTGGAGCGCCGAAAAGAGCTCGTGCCCCTGGCCGATGGGGCAGCGGAAGTCGAGATCGTTGTGGATCACGAGCATCGGTGTCTTGTGGCGGCCGAGTTCGCCCGCCCGCACATGGGGGCTGAACTCGCGGTAGCGGCCGGGCTGTTCCCAGGGGAGCCCGCCGTGGTCGTTCTCGTCAAACCACAGCTCCTCGGTCGTGCCCCACATGCTCTCGAAGTTCCACACTGAGCAGTGGTTGACGAGGCAGCGGAAGCGGGGCGCGATGTCGTTGACGGCAAACCAGTTCATCATGTATCCGCCGAAGCTCGCCCCGGCCGTGGCGATTCTGTCGGCATCGACAAAGGTGAGCTTCACTGTGGCATCGAGGCCGGCGAC
>CAMARC010000072.1 GCA_945860405.1 Candidatus Kuenenia stuttgartensis
AGGCCGGCAGCACGACGCTGATGCAGATCATCGGCGTGGGGAGCGCCGCGGGCACCGCCGGCACCGACTACGACAAACTCGTGATCACGACCGCCGGCGGGCTGGGCTACGGCGGCACGCTCGATCTCGACTTTGCCAACACCGTCTCCTTCGCCGACGGCACGACCTTCGACCTCTTTGGTTTCACTGGCTCGCCGACCGGCACGTTCAACTCGGTGATCAGCACCGGCACGGGAAGCTACGGCAGCCTCACCTTCGCCGGTGTCGGCGGGGTGTGGACAGCTCTGTTCGGGAGCCAGACACTCACCTTCAGCGAGCTCTCCGGCCTGCTCAGCTTCCAGAACAGCAGTTCACCGGTCCCCGAGATCGACCCCGCCACGGGCGGTAGCGCCCTCTCGCTCGTCGCTGGTGTGCTCGCGATGATCGAGCAGCGGCGTCGGCGGGCCATGCTCGCGG
Organism: Candidatus Kuenenia stuttgartensis; assembly: GCA_945860405.1. Taxonomy (GTDB): domain Bacteria; phylum Planctomycetota; class Planctomycetia; order Pirellulales; family UBA1268; genus QWOP01. The sequence continues at coordinate 457 of CAMARC010000072.1, forward strand.
CCTGATTGAGTTGGCCTTCTGAACGCTGAATCTCAACCGGGCTGGGCATCTCATGGGTGCCCGGCCCGGTGTCTTTTGGCGCCCGCACGACACGCGCAATCAATTCACCCCCGGCTCCCGCAGCACCCTCCGCCCTCGACCGCCGCTGCCCCCTCCGCCCGCGAGGAGACGCCCGCCCGGTCTGCCGAGAGGCACCGGCCGGGGGCCCACTGCCGGAGAGCCCCGATCTTGTCTCCCGCGGTGACAGCCACGGGGACCACGGTCTGGGCGGCCTTCGACGCCCATCGGAGGGCGTTTTCGACGGCGGAAGGGAGCAGTTTGGCGAACAGTGCTCGGGACGGGGGTGTCACGGTGACGCCCGCCGAGGAGCGTGCGTCCCTGAAAAACAAGGACGCACGCGAATAGGCCCGGTGTGATTCGAACACACGACCAAGGGATTATGAGTCCCCTGCTCTAACCGCTGAGCTACGGGCCCCTCGGTGGAGCCAGGCGATTATCGTGTGGCGTGGTGGGGCGGGCAACCGCAGACGCCCCGGCCCGTCACCGGCCGGCTTCCCCGCGGCGGCGGTCGGAGGGGGGCTTGTCTGCGGACTTCCGCTGCTTCCGCGGAGTCCGTTTGGCGGCAGGCCAATGCGCCGGCCGCGGCTCGTAGGTCGTCATCGGATCGCTCCAGGGATTGCCACTGAGCGCGCCGAGAATGCAGCAGGCATGGAGCACCACGCCCGGGAGCACGAGCGCACAGTAGCCGGCAACCACGATCACGAACCAGACGATCGCGCGGAAAAACTGCCCCTTGTAGAGCTGCCCCAAGCCGGGCACGAAGAGGCTGAGGATCGCCGCCACCCCCGGATTCCATCGCCGCACAGGGAGGTGATAGATGACGATCCGGTCATCGGCCGGCGGCTCTTCGTCGCGTTCGCTGGCGGCCAAGTCGTTGGCGACGGCGCTCGCGCGCGGCCCTTCGAGGGGAGGGGGCGCGACGGGGGGCGAAGCCTCCGCCGGGCCGGGCGTTTGGTTGGCCGCCGCGCGCTCGGCCGCGAGGCGCTCCACTTCGAGGTCGAGCTTTTTGCGCTCGAGGGCGAGGCGTTCCTCTTCGAGCCGCCGCGCTGCCCGCTCTGCAGCAGATTTATCGAGGTTTTCCTTCACCTGCGCGAGCAGTCGCCCACACTCGACGTGCATCCCGAGCGCTGCCAGGAAAAGCCCGCCGAGGGTCAGGCCGAGCGCGAGCCGGGAATGGGCGATCGCCGTGAACGCGATCCCGAGGGCAGCGAGGAAGGCACCGACCGTGGCGAGCAGATGCCGCGGGGCAAGATGCTCCCAGTCGATCAGCGGCGGCCGCTCGGAGAGCGGATGCGGCGCTGGGCCGCGCGATGACTTCTCGGGATGGAGCGCGGCATCGACGAGGTCGTTGACCGTGCGGGTGATGGTGCCCCCCCACAGCCAGTCGAGCGACCGGGCCGGCAACCACTCGGGGCTCCCTGTCGACCAGACCAGGTCGTCTGGGGAGAGCCAGCCGCCGCGGGCAAGGTCGGCCAGACGCTCCCGCGGCACCGGCCCTTGCCGTCGGCCATCACGGGCGTAATACCAGCGTTCGGTCACGTCAGTCGTCCCTCGTCGCCGGACGGGTGATGTCGAACGATCAGGGCATTCAGGGCAGGATCGTTCCCCCCACCTTCACCTGGAGCTTGCCGACGCATTTCGAGTTTGGCGGGACGTTGACCTTCATGTAGAGGACGCCGTCACGATCGGCGGGGCGCTCGTAGGACGATCCCACCAGGAACGGCTTCGGCGGCTTCTCGGTGCTGCCGGGGGTCGCGGCGGGGATGATCGCCCCCATCACCGCGCCAAACGGGACATTGGGGAGGAGATCCTTCTCGGGGTTTTCACCGGCCAGGCCATCGGGCCCGGTCGTCAGCGGGGCCGTGGTCAGCTTGTAGTCGCCGCTGACCCGGATCCGGATCGTCCGATCCTTCCCCACGGGGCCAACCTCCTGCCACGATTTGCCGGCATCGAGGTCGAAGTCGATCTCGCTGGCATCGAGGCTCTGAGCGGCGAGTTTCTCGAGCTTCGCCTTGATCGGCTCGTTCTGCGGGTAGAGCTTCTGGAGCGCCTCGAGGATCGTGCGGGCGCGGTCGTAGGAGCCGGCATCCTCGTACGACTTGATTAGTTGCTCGGTGTCCTTGAGGAACGAATCCTTCACCTTCTCCATCTTGGAGTCGAGCTTCTTGACCTCCGGGTTGGCTTTTGGCCGTCCCTTGGCGGCCGGCTGCGCGGCCGCTGTCCCTACGAGCACGGCCAGCGCGCACCAGCCGGCTGCGACACCGTGCCGAAGGAAAAGACCTTGGAAGGATGAGCCACGACCCACCATGATGATCCCCCTGAAATCCCCGACCGGGTTCTCCGGTCAGGCTGCCGTCCGTTGTTCCCCCGGGACGACCAGACGTCCCGATTGCCCCGCGGAAGAGGTGCCCATGGACGCCGGCCACCTAACGGGCCGCCCGCGCGCATGGTTCACCGCTCTCGGTGTTGTACCCCGTTCCTCGCGTGGGTTCTATTCCCGCGCTCCGCGCCGCCGGAGAGATGCGGGCAACGCGGGTTGCCCGGCCGGGATGAGGCAGCGTCACGGGCGATGATCAGCGGCCCCGAGCCCCGGCTCATAGATCCCGGGGCCCAGGTCCCACTTCACGGCTCACGGGGCCGGTGCGGCTGCCGGCACCGGGGGGGCGATCGGGAGGATCGCCGGGGGAATGATCGCCGGGATCGGCGTCCCCTCCGCCGGCGTCTCGCCCGCTGGTGACGGCCCGATCGACTTGAGCAAGCGGAAGAACTCGCTGTCGGTCGTGAGCACGAGCGTGGCGTCGCGGTCGAGGGTTTCGCGGTAGGTGTCGAGGGTCTTCACGAAGCGGTAGAAATCGGCGGCCTTGGGGCTCGATCCGTAGGCCGAGGCGTAGGTCTCCGAGGCCTTCGCGTCGGCCTCGCCCATGATCTCCTGGACCTTGAGATAGGCCTCTGACTCGATCTTCTGGAGGTCCTTCTCTTTCTTCCCCTCGATCTTCGCCGCCTCGCCGGCCCCCTGCGAGCGGAACCGCTCGGCGATCTGCATCCGCTCCGACGACATCCGGTCGTAGATCTTCTCGATCACGCCGGACTTGTAATTGAGCCGCTTGATCCGGACGTCGAGGAGCTCGATCCCCCACAGCGTCACCTTCGGCTGCGCGGCGGCGAGGATCTCCTTCTCGAGGGCCCGCCTGCCGAACTGGATCGGCGGGAGCGAGGAGATCGAGACGCCCGTCTCCTCGATCGTATCGTCCTTCTCGGCGACCCGCTCCTTGTCGGAGCGGACCACCTCGATGAGATCGTGGCGGGCGACGACGTTGCGCGTCTCGCTGCCGAGGATGTCGTCGAGCCGGGAGATGGCGCTGCGTTCGTCGCGAAGGCTCTGGAAATACTTGAGCGGGTCGGCGATCCGCCAACGGGCGAAGGTGTCGACGACGACGAACAGCTTGTCGCGCGTCGTCATCTCGCTCGGCGGGCCGTCCCACTCGAGGATCCGCTTCTCGAAGCGGTTCACCGTCTGGATCATCGGCAGCTTGAAGTGGAGGCCGGCGCCGTTCGGACCGTCATGGGCGTTGATTGCCGTGCCGACTGGCCTGCCGAACTGCGTGACGATCACCTGCTCGGTCTGGTCGACGGTGTAGGCGCCGCCGAGGAACACCGCGCCGATCGCCAGCAGCGCGATCAGCCCCAGCGGCGACACGACGAGCCCTGAGAGCCAACGGCCCACTTGGAGGAGCGGATGATTGATCGGGAGCGGGCTCATGGTGTGTCGTTCCCCGTCGTGGTGCCCTGGCGCCGGCGGGCCGGGAGTGGACGGGCCGGATCGGCTTCGGGCTGGCGGAGGTTCATCAGCGGAAGGAATTGCCGCGCGTCGGCGTCGAGGATGATCTTTCCGCCCAGCCGCGGGATCACTTCCGAGAGCGCCTCGAGGTAGAGCCGCTGTCGCGTCACCTCGGGGGCCTTTTCGTATTCGGCGAGTTGCTTGCGGAAGCGGGCGACGTCGCCCTCCGCCTCGTTGACGCGCTTGAGGGCATAGCCCTCGGCTTCGCTCACCTTCCGCGTCGCCTCGCCGCTGGCCCGGGGGACGACCTTGTTGTATTCCCCGTTGGCCTGATTGATTGTCTGCTCGCGCTCCTGCTGGGCGCGGTTGACCTCCTCGAAGGCTCCCTGGACGCGGGCCGGTGGGTGGACACTCTTGAGCTGCACCTGCTGGACACGCATCCCCATCTCGAGCTCCCGGACGAGTTCGGTGAGCTTTTGAATAGCCTCGTTCTCGATCCCCTGACGACCGACGGTGAGCACTTCGTCGACGGTCCGGTCGCCGATCACTTCGCGCATCACGCTCTCGGAGAGGTCACGGAGCGTCGGGCCCGGCTCGCGGTTGTTGAACAGCCACTCCGCCGGATCGCTGATCTCGTACTGCACGACCCACTCGACATGGGCGGCGTTGAGGTCGCCGGTCACCATGTCGCTCTCGCGGGCGGTCTCGCTCGACACCTGATCGGGGTTGCTCCCGCCAGCGGTGCCGAAGCCAAACTCCATCTTCAACTGCCGCTTCACCGGCACGATCGTCACCCGGTCGATCCCGAAGGGGAGCTTGAAGCGCAGCCCCGGGTCGACGGTCTTGATCACCTTGCCGAAGCGCTGCACGACGCCGACGCTCTCCGGGCCGACGGTGTAGACCATCCCGAAAAGGCCGCTGACCAGCGCGAAAAGGAGAACCGCGGCCAGCGGCGCCAGCCACGCGCCCGCCGCCGGGAGGCGTGGGAACGAGGGGGGCAGGCCGGAAGATTCGGGCGAACGAGCCATGCGGGGCGGTTTCCTGAGGACGGGAACCCCCTCATCCTGATCGGAATCGCCGCCGATGCAAACGTTTTCGCTGCCGGTGGCGCGACGATTTCCCCGGCGTCAGTCCCCAGCGGCCGCCGCGTCTTCCCCGGTGGCCCCGGCCCGGGCCCTTTGAATGAGGAAATCGACGAGCTTTTGGCAGTGGAAAAACCCCTCCCAGAAGTTGTGCCCCTGCCCCTCGGCCACGATCAGCTCCACGAGATGCCCCTTGCCGAGGGCCTCGTAGCGGGCCTTCAGGCGAGCAGAGTTCGGCTCGATGGGGACGACGACGTCGATGTCGCCATGGATGATGCAGACCGGAATCCCGGCCTGGGCGGCGACGTCGATCCGCTCCACCGGGCAGAGCTCGTCGACCTTCGCGAGGAGGTCGGCAGGGGTGAGCCCGTAGGCGCCCGCGGCGCTGTCGACGCCGGGATAGGTGCGCCAGTCATACACCGGATAGATCCCGCCGAGGCCGGCGGTGAGGTCGGGATGGGCAATCGCCCAGGCCGAGGCCCACAGGCCGCCGCGGCTGCGGCCGAGGAGGGCCGGCTTGGCGGCGTAGCCGCGCTTCACCATCTCGGCATGGAGTTTTTCGGTCGCCGCAACCGCAATCGGACTGCCGTAGGACTCGCCGGTATCGATCCCCGCCACAGCAACGCCCGCTTCCGTGAAGCGCTCGTGCATCCACTTCTCTGCCTCGTCGGGATAGGGCGCGAGCGTCGGGCCGTAGAGGATCCAGGGACGCGGGGCGCCGGGAGGGAGAGCGTTGACCTCAGCCGGCGTGAACAGAAACGCCGTGTGGCCGTCGACTGAAAACACCTCGCCGGGAACGACGAGGTTTTTCGTGGGAGGCGCCGCCGTGGGCTCCTGAGCGCCCGCGCGACCAGGCATCAAGGCCACGCCCGCCACGATTGTGGCCGCGGCAGCGATCACCGCGGCGGCGGATTGCGCGAGGAAGAGGAGGGGAGCAATGCGTGGAGGTGGGTTGGTAGTCATGCCGGCATTCTAAACCGGGCGCCGCCCGGCGCCACCGGACTCTTGATCCTGAGGGCTACAGTTGCATGAATGACGCAATCGATGGGCGGGGGCATAGCTTCGGCACTGGCGGCCGCTGTCGTTTAGGGCGTTGCCGCAGCGTGTGGCTGGCGTCCAAGTGGGCCACTCTATCCCGGGCAGGCGATCTCCATGACCATTCAAGACCGCATCGAGTCGCTCGGAGGCCTTCACGACGCGATCATCCTATCGCTCGCCTGGAGTGCCGAAGAGCGTTGCTTGCGGATCGTCGTCGACAACGTCAACTCCAACACCTTCGGACTTCCCGAAGACCCGGGCCCCCGCAGTGCGACGCTCGTGTTTTCAGAAGTCACGCACCTCGATGTGAATGCCAACCTCACGGTAGCCGGGCTGATGGTCTACGACTGGACGATCGCGAGCAAGGGGCCCGACACCTACGCGTCGAGCCTGATGCTTTCTCCCGGAGGCAAGTTGACCATCGAGTGCCAAAGCATCGAGATCGTCGAAGGATGAGGTCGAGGGCGGAAGAACGTTTTCGTCGCTTCGATGGGAATTCCTCCCTTGTTCATGTGAAGGCCAATCCGACGTGACGCGAGCGGATTGCTTCGATCCATCGGACGCAGGGGCGGGCGCGACGCCGTCACCCGGCTTCCTGCCACGGAGCTTCTGCCCGGATTGAAGGCGGGGCGGCGCTGGAGTTGGCTGCCGCAGGGGGATGTGGGACAATTCGGGGATGATCACCATCACCCGCCCGCGTGTTCCGGTCGTCGCGTTGCTGCTCGTGGTAGCCGCCGCGGGGCTGGCCCGCGCTGAGGGGCCCGACTTTGGCCGCGATGTCCGGCCGATCCTCGCCAACCGCTGCTTCAAGTGCCACGGCCCCGACGACGGCACGCGCGCCGGGGGGCTACGGCTCGACCGGCGCGACGACGCCCTCGCCGAGGCCGATTCGGGCAACAGGGCGATCGTGCCGGGCCACGCCGACGACAGCGAGCTCGTGGCTCGGATCAACAGCGCCGACGCCGATGTCGTCATGCCCCCGCCCCACACGAAGGCGGAGCTAACTCTCGGCGAGAAGCAGATCCTCGCCGCGTGGATCGCCGCCGGCGCCCCGTACGCCGAGCACTGGGCGTTTGGGAAGCCGGTGCGGCCGTCCGTGCCGAAGGTGGCAGACGCGGCCGGCGTTGCGGCGCCAGAGAATCCGATCGATTTCTTCGTCCGCGACCGGCTCGCCCGCGAAGGGCTGCGGCCAGGAGTCGAAGCCGATCGGGCCACGCTCTGCCGACGTGTCCATTTCGATCTGACGGGGCTGCCGCCGACGCCAGCCGAGCTCGACGCCTTCGTCGCCGACAAGAGCCCCGATGCTTATGAAAAACTCGTTGATCGATTGCTTGCCAGCCCGCGGTACGGCGAGCGCTGGGCGCGGCGGTGGCTCGATCTGGCCCGCTATGCCGACACCAACGGCTATGAGAAGGACCGCGAACGGCGGATCTGGCCCTATCGCGATTGGGTGATCCGGGCCCTCAACGACGACATGCCCTTCGACGCCTTCACGCGCCGCCAAATCGCCGGCGATCTCCTCCCCGGCGACACGGCCGACGACATCGTCGCCACTGGCTTCCACCGCAACACGATGATCAACGAGGAGGGGGGGATTGATCCGCTCGAGTTTCGCTATCTGGCGATGGTCGATCGGGTGAGCACCACCGGCGTCACCTGGCTCGGGCTGACGACCGGCTGCGCGCAGTGCCACAACCATAAATATGATCCCCTCACCCAGGCCGACTACTACGGGCTGTTTGCCTGCCTCGACAACGCCGACGAGCCGGAGTGGGTGATCCCCGACGCCGAGCAGACGAAGGCCGTGGCCGAGGCGACCGCCCGGCTCGAGACGGCGTGGAACGAACTGCCGGGAAAGTGGCCTCTCGTCCCCGCCGCCGAAGGACAGCCGGCACCGACGCCGCTCGAGGAACGCTTCGCCGGCTGGGAGCGGGAAGAAGCGGCCAAGGCGATCGACTGGCACGTCGTGAAGCCGCAGTCGTGGCAGACCTCCATGCCGCACTTGAAGGTCCGCGACGACGGCTCGATCCTCGCAAGCGGCGATGTCACCAAGAGCGACCGCTACGAGATCGTCCTCCCCGCAGCCGACCATCCTGTGCAGGCGATCCGCCTCGAGGTCCTCCCCGATCCGAGCCTGCCGGCCTATGGCCCGGGCCTGGCCTGGTATGAGGGACCGAAGGGAGATTTTTTCCTCTCAGAGCTCGAGATCACGGCGGGCGGAGCACGGGTGGCGGTGGCCGCGGCGAGCGATTCCTTCAATGGCACCGCGGCCTTCTCCGGGGGCAAGAGCACCGCGTTGCTCGCCCTCGACGGCGACATGTCGAGCGGCTGGAGCACCAATGGCGATCAGGGGCGGCCCCATGCGGCCGTCTTCACCTTCGCCGAGCCGGTGGCCCCCGGGACGCCGATCGAGTGTGTGATGAAGTTCGAACGCCATTACGCCTGCCCGCTTGGCTGCTTCCGGCTCTCGGTCACGGGGGCCAATGGCGCCGAGGCCCGCGGGCTCACGGCGTCTGAAGAGGCGGCCCTGCGGAAGCCGGCCGCGGAGCGAACCGAGGCTGAAGTGAAGGCCCTGCGCCGCCGGTTTCTCGCTGCGGCTCCGGAGCTTGCCGAGCCGATCAAGGAGATTCGTGGGCTCGAAGCGCAGCTCCGCGGTGGGCCGACGACGCTCGTTCTCCGCGAGCGCCCCGCCGACAACCCGCGGAAGACCTTCCTCCGCCATCGCGGGGAATACACACAGGCCCGGCAGGAGATCGCCCCGGCCGTGCCGGCGTTTCTCCCCGGCCTGCCTGAGGGTACTCCCGCCAATCGGCTGGCCTTGGCCGAGTGGCTCGTGTCGGGAAGTCATCCGCTCACCGCCCGCGTAACGGTCAACCGGCAGTGGCAGGCCTTCTTCGGCCGCGGCATCGTGCCGACGCTCGAGGATTTCGGATATCAGGGGACGCCCCCTTCGCATCCCGACTTGCTCGACTGGCTGGCGGTGACGTTTGTGGAAGACTTGCAATGGTCGCTCAAGAAACTCCACCGGCTGATCGTCACGAGTGCCACCTACCGGCAGGACTCGGCGGCAAATGCCGCTCACCTCGCGGCCGATCCGTCCAACATCCTCCTTGCCCGCGGCCCGCGCGTGCGGCTCGAGGCGGAGCAGATCCGCGACGGCCTCCTCCGGGCTGCAGGGCTTCTCTCGGAGAAGATGTATGGCCCGGGGGTGCGGCCGCCGCAGCCGGCCGGCGTGACCGAGACGGCCTATGGCGGCGGCGCGTGGGAGCCGAGCCCGGGGGAGGATCGCCACCGCCGCAGCCTCTACACGTTTCAAAAGCGGACGGCGCCGTTCGCCTTCGTGACCACCTTCGACGGCCCCTCCGGCGACAGCTGCCTCGCCCGCCGCGACGTCTCCAATTCCGCCCTCCAGGCCCTCACCCTCATGAACGACCCGATGTTCGTCGAGGTCGCCCGGGCCCTGGGGGCTGCGGCGCTGGCAAGCCCCGGGGACGACGCGGCCCGGCTCGACGACCTCGGCCGTCGCATCCTCTCGCGCCCCTTTACGGGAGAGGAGCGGGAAACGCTCCTGGGATTCCTCCGCGTCCAGCGGGAGCGGCTGGCTGCCGGTGAGCTCGATGCCGCGAAGCTCGGCGGCGACGGCGCCGGCGATCCGATCGACCGAGCCGTCTGGATGCTCGTAGCGAGAGCCATGATGAACCTCGATGAAACGGTGGTGAAGCGATGAACGGCCTCCTCCATGCCACGCGGCGTCATTTCTTCTCCGAGTGCGGCCTCGGGGTCGGCAAGATGGCGCTGGCCGGATTGCTCGCCCGGGAGTGTGCTGCCGCCGAAGGGCCGCGCGTTATCGCCGGGCCGCTGGCTCCGAAGCCGCCGCACTTCCCGGCGACGGCGAAGGCGGTGATTCAGCTGTTCATGGCCGGAGCACCGAGCCAGCTCGAGCTTTTCGACCACAAGCCGAAGCTTGCCGAGATCGAGGGGAAGCCGATTCCGCCGGAGGTGATCGGCGGCCAGCGCTACGCCTTCATCCGCCCCGACGCGGCCGTCCTCGGGCCGCAGTTCAAGTTTGCCCGCCACGGCCAGAGCGGGGCGGAGATCTCCGAGATGCTCCCCTGGCTCGCCGGCGTCGTCGACGAGATCGCCATCGTGCGGAGCTGCCGCACCGACCAATTCAACCATGCCCCGGCGCAGATCTTCATGAATTGCGGCTTCGCGCAGCCGGGGCGGCCGAGCCTGGGCTCATGGGTCACCTACGGCCTGGGGAGCGAGAGCGACGAGCTGCCGGCCTTCGTCGTCATGAGCACCGGCGCCGGGATCAGCGGCGGCAGCGCCAACTGGTCGAGTGGATTCCTGCCGTCGATGCACGCAGGCACGCGCTTCCGCAATGCCGGCGACCCGATCCTCAACGTCGGCCAACCAGCCGGCGCCGACGGCCGGCTCGCCGTCGACACCCTCGGCGTCGTCGGGGCCCTCAACCGCGCGCGTCTCGCTGCCGACGGCGATCCGGAGATCGCCACCCGGATCGCCAGCTACGAGATGGCCCACCGCCTCCAAACCTCGGCCCCGGAACTGATGGATCTCTCCCAGGAGACTGCCGAGACGCTCGCCCTCTACGGCTGCACGCCAGCCGAGGCGAGCTTTGCCCGGGCCTGCCTTCTCGCCCGCCGGCTCGTCGAGCGCGGCGTGCGGTTCGTGACGATCTACCACGAAGGCTGGGATGGCCATTCCGACGTCGCTGGCAATGTCCGCGGCAACTGCGAGAAGACCGACCGGGCCTCGGCGGCGCTGGTCACCGATCTCCGCCGCCGCGGCATGCTCGACTCGACGCTCGTCGTCTGGGGGGGGGAGTTTGGCCGGACCCCAATGGTCGAAGCGAGTGCCGTCCTCGGCCGCTCGAAGGGGCGCGACCACCATCCCAACGCCTTCACGATGTGGCTCGCCGGAGGGGGCATCCGCCCTGGCATCACGCACGGGGCGACCGACGAACTCGGCTTCCACGTCGCTGCCGACGAGGTCCACGTTCACGACCTCCAGGCGACGGTCCTCCACTGTCTGGGGCTCGACCACGAGCGGCTCACCTTCCGGCACGCCGGCCGCGACTTCCGCCTCACCGATGTGCATGGCCGCGTCGTGAACGCTATCCTGTCGTGACTTGCCGCCCGCCCGTTTTGGCGGCGCGGTGTCTCGAACAGGGGGGCTCTCCATGCGACGGTTGCTATCGGCTTGCTGCGTTCTGATCGTCTTGGTTCTGATCTCCTTGGCGCTTCCGGTGAAGGCCGCCGATCCGTGGCTCGAGGTCGCCGGTGGCGACGGGCCCGGGAAGGGGAAAAAGGTCGTCCTGGTCAGCGGCGACGAGGAGTACCGCAGCGAGGAGGCCCTCCCGCAACTGGCGAAGATCCTCGCCAGCCACCACGGCTTCGATTGCACCGTCGTGTTCGCGATCGATCCGGCCACCGGTCAAATCAACCCCAACACCAACGACAACATCCCCGGCCTCGAGAAGCTCGGGAATGCTGACCTGATGGTGATCGCCACCCGGTTTCGCAACCTCCCCGACGAGCAGATGAAGCACGTCGACGCGTTTCTGAAGGCGGGCAAGCCAGTGGTGGCGATGCGGACGGCAACGCACGCCTTCAACATCCCCGAAGGGCGCACCTACCGCCGCTGGAGTTGGGATAACGGTGGCGAGGGCTTCACGCAGGGCTTCGGCCGGCAGGTGCTCGGAGAGACCTGGATCAGCCACCACGGCGGCCACGGCAGCGAGAGCACCCGCGGACTTTTGGCCCCCGACGCCAAGGATCACCCCATCCTCCGCGGCATCAAGGATGGCGAGATCTGGGGGCCGACCGACGTCTACGGCGTCCGCCTCCCGCTCCCCGGTGATTCCAAGCCGCTCGTCCTCGGGGCCGTCCTGGCCGGCATGAAGCCCGATTCGCCGCCGGTGACGGGGGAGAAGAACGAGCCGATGATGCCGGTGGCCTGGACGAAGAGCTATTCCGTCGACGGCGGGCCGAAGGGCCGATCGTTCACGACGACGATGGGGGCCGCCACCGACATGACCGCCGAGGGGACGAGGCGGATGCTCGTCAACGCCTGCTACTGGGCGGCGGGCCTCGAGGCGAAGATTCCGGAAACGTCGAAGGTCGACATCGTCGGCACCTTCGAGCCGACGCCGTTTGGCTTCAACGGCGCGAAGAAGGGGCTCACCCCCGCCGACTACCGCTAGGAGTTTTTTCCATGGCCAATCACCCCCACGATCCGCGCGCCCTCGGCCACCTGACCGCATCGGCCCGCTATCACGACTACCGCTACGCCTCCAATCCCCTCGCCGAGGGCGGCACCGGCGAGGTGCCGCTGGCCCGATTCGACGCCGAGCTCCACGAGCATGGCGGCTCGCGCGTGCTGCCGCTCGACAATTCGGCCGTCCTCGGCTGTGCCGGCCCGGCCACGAGCCCGGGCCTGTGCGCGAGCTTCGTCCGCGTTCGGGCCGGCGAGGCGGTGCTCACCGATGCCAACGCCACGAGCCACCTGTTCTTCGTGATGCGTGGGAGCGGAGCGAGCAGCGCTGTTGAGGGGGACTCAGGCACGCCCGTGATCCCGTGGAAGGGCGGGGATCTGTTCACGCTCCCGGCCCGCAGCCGCATGCTCCACGAGGCGAGCGAAGACGCGGCCCTCTACTGGGTGAACGACGAGCCGCTCCTCCGCTACCTTGGCGTTGAAGCGACGCAGCGACAGTTCACGCCGACGCTCTACGCCAGAGAGGCGATCCTCGAGGCACTCGACGGGGTGCTCCGTGATCCCTCGAGCGCCACGGCCAACCGCCTCAGCGTGCTCCTCGGCAACCGGCTCTTTCCCCACACGATGACCGTCACGCACGTCATCTGGGCGATGTTCGGGCTGCTGCCGGTGGGCGCCCTCCAGGCCCCGCACCGGCACCAATCGGTGGCCCTCGACCTCGTCGTCGACGCCCGCCCGGGCTGCTACACGATGGTCGGGCGGTCGCTCGACCGCGACGGCAGCATCAAGGACGGCATCCGGGTCGATTGGAAGCCCCATTCGGCCTTCGTCACGCCGCCAGGCCTGTGGCACTCCCACCACAACGAGTCGGGCCAGCCAGCCCACATCCTCCCGATCCAGGATGCCGGCCTCCACACCTTCCTGCGGACGCTCAACATCCTCTTCACGCGGCGTACGAAGGACGGCGGCCACGACGTCATCGACAGGGCCGGCTGACCGACACTCCGGCGGGGGCGGGGCTTCGACAGCT
>CAMARC010000073.1 GCA_945860405.1 Candidatus Kuenenia stuttgartensis
GTGGCGAGTTCCCCGTCGACATGAAGGAGGATGTCGATCATCGAGAACGGTGGACCGGCGAGGACCGACGTCTCGTTGAGCCCGAGTTGACGACGGGGGGGCTCCCCGTCGCGGAGCAACTCGCATTCGAGCATCAGGTGGTCGACCAGCCGGAATCGGCCGGCAGCGATTTCCATCAGGACCTCATCGACTTCGTCGCGGGAGAAATCGGCGAGGAATCCCAGATGCCCGAGGTTGACCCCCATCACGGGTACCTGGCCGTATCCCATCCAGCGCGCCGTGCGGAGGATCGTGCCGTCCCCTCCGAGGACGATCACCAGATCGATCCTTTCTGGATCGGGAGCCTGGGTATGGAAACCACCCTCCCCCCAATCTCCCTCCGGCGCCGGCCGGTGGATCACGGAGTGGCCGTGGCGTTGCAGCGATGCTCCGACTCGTTCGGCCACCTCACCCACGCCAGGAAGCCCGGCAGGGGCCACGATGGCCACACGGAGGTGGTCGGGTGTCGATGAACGAAGTCGCTGCGAGGGGGGCATGAGAGGCTCCGGCCGGGCGACGGCGCTCAAGTCGAAGGACGTCGGCGTCTGGAATGTCCGGGGCCGTGGGGAACTCAGCGACGGGCGGCGTCGACGGCTGCTCCCGCCATCGGTTGGGTTTCCCGGCCACTGAGTCTCCGAGCGGTGGCGGCGATACCATCGACGTCGAGGCCGAGTTCGCCGAGCAGTTCACCCCGCTCGCCATGCTCGACGAACCGGTCGGGGAGCCCCATGCGAAGGATGGGGCCGGACACCAACCGGGCATCATTGACCGCCTCGAGGACCGCCGAACCGAACCCGGTGGGGAGGGCATTCTCCTCGATCGTGATCGTCCAGGGACTGGCCTCGATCAATTCCAGGATCGTCGGATCGAGAGGCTTCACGAACCGGGCGTTGACGACCGACACTTCGATCCCCTCGAGGGCGAGTCGGCTGGCTGCCGCCAAGGCGGCACCGAGGAGGGTGCCACAGGCAACCAGCAGCCCGTCCGGACCGCGACGGAGTGTCTCGCTGCGGCCCCGTTCGATCGGCGCCCGGGGCCCGGGGTGGTTGTCGACGCTGGCCTTGGGATAGCGGATCGCCACCGGACCGGGCTGCTGGAGCGCCCAGTCGAGCATCGCGACGAGGTCGTGCTCGTCGCCCGGTGCGAGAACGGTCATGTTGGGGAACAGCCGCATGTACCCCAGATCGTAGGAGCCGTGGTGGGTCGGACCGTCAGGGCCGGTGAGCCCTGCCCGGTCGAGCATGAAGGTGACCGGGAGATTCTGCAGCGCCACTTCCTGGAAAATCTGGTCGAACGACCGCTGGAGGAAGGTGCTGTAGATGTCGACGATCGGCCGACAGCCGGCCTTGGCTTGTCCGGCGGCAAACGCCACGGCGTGCGACTCGCAGATGCCGACGTCGAAGAGCCGGTCTGGGAATTCCTCGCGCACCGGCTCGAGTTTGTTCCCCTGGCACATCGCGGCGGTGATCACCGTGACGCGGGGATCGCGCCGCAGGCAGGCGCCGATCGAGGCGCTGGCGACGTCGGTGTAGGCCCTGGCGGACGACTTCCTGATCGACACGATGCAGTCGTCATCGTCGCGCTCGAACGGCGCCGGGGTGTGGAAGAACACCGGATCGGCCTCGGCCGGCTTGAACCCATGCCCCTTCTCGGTGAGCACGTGGAGCAGCACCGGGCCGTCGGCGTCCTTGACGAGCTCCAGATAGCGGATCAGGTTCGCCAACGAGTGGCCTTCGACCGGGCCGAAGTAGCGGACTCCCATCGACTCAAACAGCATGCCGCCATGGAGCGAAGCCTTGAGCGAATCCTTGACGCTGTGGAGCATCCGCTCCATCGATTCGCCAACCACCGGCATCCCCTTGATCATTCCGCCCGCCTGATTTTTGATGCCGCGGTACCAGGGATTCTCGCGGGCGACGTCGAGGTACTCGGCGAGGGCGCCGACGCGTGGGCAGATCGACATCTTGTTGTCGTTGAGGATCACCAGGAGCCGCTTCTTGAGAAAGCCGGCGTTGTTGAGGGCCTCGAAGACGATTCCGGACGGTAGGGCCCCGTCCCCGATGACGGCGACACTCCGCCGATCGTCCTCGCCGGTGAGGCTGTCTCCGCTCGCGAGCCCGAGCGCCGTTGACAGGCTGCAGCCGGCATGGCCGGTCATGAACAGGTCGTAGGGGCTTTCTTCGGGATTGGGGTATCCCATCAGCCCGCCACGCGTGCGGATCGTCCCGAAGCTGGCGAACCGGCCGGTGATCAGCTTGTGGGGATAGATCTGGTGGCCGGTGTCCCAGATCAGCCGGTCGCGACTGAAGTCGAAGACGCGGTGGAGGGCCAGGCAGAGTTCGACCACGCCGAGGTTGGAGGCAAAATGGGCCGTCCTGGTGGCAGCCACCTCGGTGAGCGAGCGGCGCATCTCCCCGGCGAGTTGTTCGAGTTGCTCAATCGACAGCCCGGCAAGGTCGCGGGGGGAGAGGATCGAAGGCAGGATGTCGGGCATGGTTTGGGGCGATCCTCGGGGCGAGTCCATTCGTGGAGCCGAAGGGAGCGGTGGTCGGCGTCAGTGATCGCGGGTCACGATCCAGGAGGCAAGATGGCGGAGGTCGTCGGCCGATGCCGGTAGTTCAGAGAGCATCGACTCGGCTTCGGCGGCAAGGGCAACCGCGCGCCGCCGGCTTTCGGACAATCCCAGCACGGTCGGATAGGTGAGTTTGCCTCGCTCGGCGTCCTTACCGACCCGCTTCCCGGTCGTCGCCTCGTTCCCCTCGGCATCGAGGAGGTCATCGGCGATCTGAAAGGCGAGTCCGAAGGCGCGGCCGTAGCCGTCGAGCGCGGCGAGTTGACGATCGTTCGCTCCGGCAGCGAGGCCACCGAGGGTCAGCGCCGCACGGAACAGCGCTCCGGTCTTGCGGCGATGGATCCGCTCCATCCAGGCAACCTGCTCCTCGCGTCCTTCGGGGGCCCCCGACCGATCGAGCCAGCCCCGTTCGGCCGAGAGGTCATCCGATTGTCCGCCGACGAGCGCCTCAGGCCCCGATGCCTGGGCGAGCACGCGCAAGCCCCGGGCCGCCACGGCGGCGGGGAGGCTGCCGACGAGGGTCTCGAAGGCGAGGGCCTGGAGCGCGTCGCCACAAAGGATTGCGGTCGCCTCGTCAAACGCTCGGTGGCAGGTGGGCCGTCCGCGGCGGAGGTCATCGTCGTCCATGGCAGGGAGATCATCGTGGACGAGCGAGTAGGCGTGGATCATCTCGACGGCGACCGCCGCCCCTGCGGCTGTGTCCCACGCCTGCGTCGGGGATGATCCTGCCGCACCGGGCGACACGCAGGCCTCGGCCGCCCAGAGGACGAGGGCCGGGCGGAGACGCTTGCCGGGCGCCAGCAGCGCGTAGCGCATGGCCTCGAGGAGCCGGGGCGCTGCGTCGCCGGAGAGCTGGAGAGCCCGCTCGAGCCGGGGGTCGATGTACGACATCACGCGGGCCAACGCCTGCGGGACGGCTCCGGCTCCGGAAGCCCCACCTGCCGTCGGCCGCTTTCCTGCGGCGGTGTCGTGACTGACGACCATCATGCTTGGCGAGCCTGCCCTAGCTGCCGGGGACGTGCATGGGGATTCGATCGATGACCGGCGGAAGAAAAGCCGATCGGGAGAGATCCTGATCGGTCCACCGCCCTCACCCCATGGACCGCCGGATCCTCACGGGAGAATCCTCTTGGTCCCGAAGTCGGAATCGTCTTGAGGACCTCGATCCTGGATCTCAGGGTCGAGGCCCTACCGTCGCGCCGTCGAGGGGACGGGCGACGGTCGATTCCGCCTTCATGCCCCCCCGGCCGGACTCCGGAAAAGCCGTCGAAGTCTAGACTTCCTGAGAACTGTCGTCCATCCCCGGAAGCCTCCGCGGACGGCCACCGGTGCCCCGTGCCTGTCGGTCGGTCGCCCGTTTGGCGGGCCCCTTCCGTGGTCCGGCCGTGGGGGCGTGCGGCACCGAGTCGGCCGGGGCTTCGCCCATCAGGCCGTCGTCGTCGTCATCCTCCCCTGAGGCCCTCTCGGCCGCGGTCGTGAGGGTCTTCACGCGTGTCTCGACATCCGCCAACTCGGCATGGAGACGCCGGACGAGCGACACTCCCTGCTCGTACGCGGCGATCGACTCGGCGAGGCCGAGTCGACCCCCTTCGAGCCCCCCGACGAGGTCCGCCAAACGGGAGAGCCCCTCTTCAAAGGATACCGGTTGCGGGGCTTCTGCCGCCGTCGTCGATTCGGTTCTCCGATCGGACACCTTGGTGGCCTCCTGTTCATCACGTCCCATCGTCGCGACCTCCCTGCTTCCGACCCCCTCGGACATTCCCCGGAACCGTTACCCCCGGTTCCCCTTCGGCCAGATCGATCTCTTCGACGCGGCTGCGGATCCGGCCCGTGGCGAGTTGGGTGACGAGCCTCGTGCCGGCTGAGAGGCCTTGCGCAGCCACCAGCGGCCGCGCCGCGCGGGCCCCATCGGCCTCGATCCATGTCACGGAGTAACCGCGGGCAAGAATTGCCAGTGGGCTGACGGCGTCGAGCCGGCCTGCCGCCGCCGTCAACCGCTCCCGCGCCCGCTCGATGCCCCCGGCGATCAGCCGCTTCAGTCGGGCGTCGTGCGTGTCGACAATCGTCTGGCGGTCGCGGAGGATCCAGGAGGGATCGACGAGCATCCGCGATCCGGCGAGCCGCTCGAGCCACTCGCGCGCCGTCGCCGTGCGGCGGAGGAGCCCGGCCTGGAGCCGTTGCTCGAGCGTGTCGACGGTGGCAAGGACCTGGCGCCGATCGGGAGAGATCCGCACCGCCGCGTCGGTGGGCGTCAGCGCTCGGACGTCGGCGGCGAGGTCGGCGAGCGTGACGTCGATCTCATGCCCCACCCCGGCCACGACCGGAATCGGGCTCGCGGCCACCGCCCGCACGAGCGGTTCTTCGTTGAAGGCCCACAGATCCTCGAGGCTCCCGCCCCCCCGCACCACCGCGATCACGTCGACCGCCGGCACCAGACGGGCCGCGAGCGTCAGGGCCTTTGCCACCTCGACCGCGGCGCCGGCCCCCTGCACGCGTGTGGGCACGATGATCACCTCCGCTGCCGGCCAGCGTCCGCGGAGCGTCTGGAGGAAGTCGTGGAGAGCCGCCCCGGCAGGGCTGGTGACAACGGCGATCCGCCGCGGAAAGGGGGGCAGGGGACGCTTCCGCTGCGGTGCAAAAAGCCCCTCAGCCTCGAGGGCTGCATGGAGCCGGCGGAGCTTCGCCTCGAGCGCCCCTGTCCCGACCGCATGCATCCGATCGATCGTCAGTTGATAGGTGCCCCGTGGGGGGTAGACCTCGACGCGGCCGTGGCAGACCACCTCGAGGCCGTCCTCGGGCTCGATGGCCAGGAGGGGGAGGGCGCCCCGCCAGACGACGCCCCGGAGCAGCGCCGTGTCGTCCTTGATCGCGAGGTAGACATGGCCCGAGGCGGCCCGGGTGAGGTTTGTGACCTCGCCCGCCACCCACACGTCGGTAAACCGTCCCTCGAGGCAGTCCTTGATCCGGGCCGTCACCTCGCCGACGCCAGGTACATCGGGTGGCGGTGCTGCACGGCGGTCGATACCCTGGGTGGCGTCCATGGTCGGGAGTCTACGCGATCCCGGCGGGCGCGGCTCCGTCGAGCCCTCGTCTCCCATCACCCCGGGAATCCGCATGAAGGACTCCGCCTCGTCTGCTCCTGCTACCACGATCGAGACGGCCCGTACCGGGCCGCCGCGCGGTGCGCTGTTGGTGATCTTCCTGACGGTGTTTATCGATCTGCTCGGGTTCGGGATCGTCCTCCCGGTGATGCCGCGGCAGGCCGGGCCCTACCTGGAGGCGCTCCATCTCTCGCCGTTGGCTGCCGGGGCGACGATCGGCCTGCTGTTCTCGGTGTTCTCGCTGATGCAGTTCGTCTTCAGTCCGATCTGGGGGCGGTGGTCCGACCGTGTCGGCCGCCGTCCGATGCTCCTCCTCAGCCTCGCCGGGTCGGTCATTTTTTACGCCCTCTACGGGTTCGCGGTGACCATCTCTCCAGAGCGAGCAGCACTCGCGATCGGGCTGATGATGCTCGCCCGCATCGGTGCCGGGATCGCCGGGGCGAGCGTGGGAACGGCGGCTGCCGTGATCGCCGACTGCACCACCCCGCAGAACCGTTCCCGCGGCATGGCTTTGATCGGGATCGCGTTCGGCGCCGGTTTCACGCTCGGACCGCTGATCGCCTACTTCGGCATGAAGCTTTTCAACGATCGCCCCTGGGCGGTCGGGGCCTTGGCCTCGGCTCTCTCCGCCGTGGCGTTCCTGTTCGCGTTCTTTGTCTTTCGCGAGACCCGCGATCCGGCGAACCGGGCGGGCAAGGAGTTTTTCAGTGTCAGCCGCTCTGCCCGCGTCCTCGCCATCCCGGCCGTCGGGGCCCTCGTCCTCATCTACTTCCTCTCGATCTTCTCGTTTGCCAACTTCGAGGCCACGCTCGCCCGGCTCACCGAGGAGGCGTTCGGGATGTCCGACGATGACAATTTCCTCGTCTTCGCCGGCATCGGGCTCGTTCTCATGCTCGCCGGCGGCAGCTATCGTCCGCTCGCGAAGCGGGTGTCGGAGACACGCCTGCTCACCGTCGGCCTGCTGCTGATGGCGGTGGGCCTGGCAGCCGTCGGTGCCGTGGCGGGAATCGTCCACGCGAATGCCGGGGGCCAAGGTCTGTCGTCGTCCTGGGTGCGCGGCCTGTTCTATGCCGCCGCGGGGCTGTCGGTGTGGGGATTCGCGTTCGTCAATCCGTCGGTCTCCTCGCTCATCTCCCGCCGTTCCGACCCGTCGGCGCAGGGGGAGGTTCTGGGGGTCAATCAGTCGTTCGCGTCGCTGGGGCGGATCCTCGGGCCGTTCTGCGGCTCGGTGCTGTTCACGCTCCATCCGTCGCGGGTGCTCCCCTATGCCGTCGCGGTGGTGACGCTCCTCGGCGTGCTGGCGCTGGTCCGCCGGACGACGGTCGTCGATCGGCTGCCGCAGGGCGGAGCGTGAGCGCCAGGGTCGAAGGAGAGGCGTGATGGCCGGGAAAGGACTTCCGCAGGGGTGTGGTCTTCTCGTCGTCGGGCACGGCACGGCCGATCGTGTCGGCGAGACCGAGACCCGGACGCTCGTCGGGCACGTCTCCGACGCCTGTCAGGGCGGCGCCGTGGAACTGGGATTTCTCGAGGTCATCGGTCCATCGGTCGGTGAGTCGCTGCGGCGACTGTGCGCCCGCGGGGTCGATCGCGTCGTCGCGGCGCCGCTGTTGCTCTTCACCGCCGGGCATGCCAGGCGCGACCTGCCTGAGGCACTCGCCGCAGCTGTGGCCGAGGAGAGGATTCCCGTGGTCCAGGCGGCCGCGCTCGGGCACCACCCCGAGCTTGTCCGGCTGTCGCGGCGCCGCCGCGAGGAGACTCGTCGCGCGCTGGCGCCGCTCGATCCTAGCGAGGAGGCGCTCGTCTTCGTCGGTCGGGGCGCTAGCGACCCCGCCGCCGCAACGCAGCTGATCACCTTCCTCGAGGCAACGCGGGCCTGCGGCGCCGACTGTCGTCCAGGG
This sequence comes from Candidatus Kuenenia stuttgartensis, assembly GCA_945860405.1. Classification (GTDB taxonomy): domain Bacteria; phylum Planctomycetota; class Planctomycetia; order Pirellulales; family UBA1268; genus QWOP01. The sequence goes on from CAMARC010000073.1 coordinate 7,611, forward strand.
GAGCCGGCGGCGATCTGCGGCCGCGGGCTTGCCCCTGCCGCGTGCGCGGCGCTGCCGATCCCCCCGGGCCCGGGGCGGGCGGGCGTGGGATTCGTCGCCGCCGCCCGGCCGACCGTCGAGGAGGCGCTCGAGGAGATCGTCGATCCGTCCCGACCGGGAATCGTTCCGCGCCGTGTCCTCGTGCAACCTCATCTTCTCTTCCGCGGCCGGGTCGAGGAGCAGGTGCGGGAGGCTGTCGACCGGGCCCGAGAACGCCATCCGGCGATCGAGTGGGTGGTCGTCCCCCGCCTCGGGGCCGAGCCGGACGTGGCGCGGGCCGTGGTGGCCAGAGCGCTTGAAACATTGGAAAAAGTCGAGGGATGACTTTTTCGCCGACGTCTGCTGCGGCCGCAGGGCGTGGCGGGATGATTTTTACCTCGTCAGCGAGGAAGGAACCTGTCACACTGTGTGGCCGGGTCAGAGGAAACGCGAAGTGAAGGAGCCAGGCGTGGACACCACGGTCATCGATGCGTCCCAAAGTCGGCTGAATGGACGGACGGCAGCGGCTCATCCCGGAAGGGTGGCTGCTCCGGCGGTGCTCGGCCGGTGGCTGCTGGTCGCTTTGGCGCTGCTCCCCCTCGGGCGGCTGCTCGCCCAAGACCCGGCTCCGGCAGCGGCTCCCGCCGCAGCCTCCAAGCCGGGGCCGAACGACCGCCAGATCACGCTGGCCGTGAAGAGCTACATCGAACGCGAGCACTTCACCCACCACCCGATCGACGACGAGATCGCGCGGCGCTGGTTCGGGATCTTCCTCGAAGCCCTCGACCCGATGAAGATCTATTTTCTCCAGAGCGACGTCGACAGCTTCGTCCTGAAGAGGGAGATGCTCGACGATCTCGTCAAGCGGGGAGACGTCTCCTTCGCCTATGAGGTCTTCAAGCGGTTTCTCGAGCGGGTCGACTCGCGCGTCCCGTTGGTCGAGAAGTTCCTCTCCGAGCCGCTCGACTTCACCCAGGACGACTCGATCGTCGTCGACCGCGACGAGACAAAATGGGCCCAGAGCGAGGCGGAGGCGGTCGACAACTGGCGGAAGCGGATCAAGTACGACCTCCTCATCCAGAAAATGGAGAAGACGCCCCCCGAGGAGGCCAAGGACAAGCTCACGCGCCGCTACCGCAGCTTTGCCAAGCGGATGCACCAGATGACGGCCGACGAGCTCCTCGAGTCGTATCTCACGAGCCTCACCAGCTCCCTCGACCCCCACACGAGTTTCATGTCCCCCGGCACCCTCGAGAACTTCGAGATCGGGATGCGGCTCCAACTCGACGGCATCGGGGCCTCGCTCAAGAGCGAGGATGGCTACACGACCGTGGCGGAGATCGTTCCGGGCGGCGCTGCCGACCGTGACGGCCGGCTCACGAAGAAAGACCGCGTCATCGGCGTGGGGCAGGGGACCGAAGGCGATATCGTTGATGTCGTCGACATGAATCTCAATGAGGTCGTGAAGCTCATCCGTGGCAAGCGGGGGACGATCGTGCGTCTCAAGGTGATCCCCGTCGGGCAGACGGCGCCGAAGGAATACGACATCACCCGCGCCAAGATCGAGCTCAAGGACAGCGAGGCCCGCGGCGAGCTCATCGAGACCGGCCGCAAGCCCGACGGCACGCCGTGGCGGATCGGCTATATCAATCTGCCGAGCTTCTACATGGACATGGCCGGTGCCCGACAGGGCCAGGCCGACTACAAGAGCAGCACCCGCGACACGAAGCGGCTGATCGACGACTTCCGCACGAAGGGGGTCGACTGCATCTGCCTCGACCTCCGCAACAACGGCGGCGGCTCGCTCCCCGAGGCGATCTCGCTGACGGGCCTGTTCATCGACAAGGGGCCGGTCGTGCAGGTCAAGGATGCCGAGAAGCGGGTCCAGCAGTACGACGACGTCGACGCCGGCGTGTCGTGGGACGGCCCTCTCGTCGTCCTCGCCAACAAGTTCAGCGCCAGTGCCAGCGAGATTGTTGCCGGGGCTATCCAGGACTACGGCCGGGGGCTCGTCATTGGCGACAACGCCACGCACGGCAAGGGAACTGTCCAGAGCCTCATCGATCTCGGTCGGCAGCTCTTTCAGCGGCTTCCCAACGCCCCGTCGCTGGGGGCGATCAAGATCACGATGCAGCAGTTCTACCGCCCCGGCGGGCTCTCGACGCAGCTGGAGGGGGTGAAGAGCGACGTCGAGTTGCCGAGCATCACCACCCATCTGCCCGTCGGCGAGGGGGATCTCGATCACGCGATCGAGTTCGACAAGGTGCCATCGGCAAACTTCCAGCCGAGTGGTCGTGTGCCGCCGGCCATCCTTTCGACGCTCCGCGAGCGTTCCGGGCAGCGGGTGGCAGGCAGTGGCGACTTCGACAAGGTGGCCCGCGACATCGAGCAGTACAAGCGGCGGAAGAGCGAGAAGACAGTCTCGCTCCGCGAAGACGAGTTCGCGAGGCAGTGGAACGAGGGGAAGGCTGCCGACGACGAGGAGAAGAAACTCGAGGAGCAGGCCGATCCCCAGCGTCCGATCGTGAAGCGCGACTACTACTTCGACGAGGCGATGAGCGTCGTCGTCGATTACCTCGCGGCCCTCTCCGGCGGCGTCGACAGTCTCGCCAAGATCGTTCCCGCTGCTGCCGTGCCGGCCGAGGCTCCGGCTCCGGCCGCTGCGATCCAGTGACGATTCACAACAGCGTGCTTCCCGACAGGGGCTCATCGATGAGGCGAGCGACCATTCTTTTCCTTGCGGTGATGGCGGTGATGGCGGTCATGCCGTTGATGAGTCGTGGTGCTGAGCCCGGTTCGGCCGGGAAGGTGCAGGAAGAGAAGGTCTTCGAGAGAGAGATCACGGTCACGGCCCGGCTCAAGTATCTTCTCGCCCTTCCTGAGGGTTACGAGACGGGGGCAGAACGCTGGCCGCTCCTCGTCTTCCTTCATGGGGCCGGTGAGTCGGGGGATGATCTCGAGAAGGTCAAAGCCCATGGGCCGCCAAAGCTGATTGCTGCCGGCGATCGCGCCTTCCCCTGCATCGTCGTCTCGCCGCAGAGCCCCGGCCGGGGCTGGAATCCCGACGTGCTCGCGGCGTTGGTCGACGAGATCTGCCGGGAGTACCGGGTGGACGAGGATCGAATCTGGCTGACCGGACTGTCGATGGGGGGCTTCGGGACCTGGGCGCTGGCGGCAGCGAGGCCCGATCGCTTCGCCGCGATCGCGCCGATCTGCGGCGGTGCGAATCCTTCCCAGGCCGACAGACTCCTCGGCATCCCCATCTGGGCCTTCCACGGCGCGAAGGACTTCGTCGTCCCGCTCGCGTCGTCGCAGGCAATCGTCGATGCGATCAGAGAGAAGGGGGGCGAGCCAAAGTTCACGGTTTACCCCGAGGCGGGGCACGATTCATGGACCGAGACCTACGCCGATCCGGCGCTGTGGGATTGGCTCTTCGCCCAGACGCGTGGCCACAGCAAGCGCGAATCGACGCCGGCAAAGTGAGCCTGGCCAGCCTCTCTGCGCCTCACGACAGGATCGGCGTGAGGACGTGGCCGTGGACGTCGGTGAGACGGCGGTCAACGCCGTTGTGCCGCCACGTGAGCTTCGTGTGCTCGAGGCCGAGGAGCCGCAGCACCGTGGCGTGGACATCGTGGACGGTGGTGGGTTTCGTCCGATCGAGCGGCTTGTAGCCCCATTGATCGCTCTCGCCGTGCGTGACGCCGCCGCGGATCCCGGCGCCGCAGAGCCAGTTGGTGAACACGAAGGGATTGTGATCGCGGCCCCGTCCCGCCTGGGAACTCGGCATCCGCCCGAACTCGGTTGTCCAGACGACGAGCGTGTCATCGAGCATGCCGCGCTGGTCGAGATCCTTGATGAGTGCGGCGGCGCCGTGGGCCATGCCGCGGGCGAGCGGCCCGTGATCGCGCTCGACGTCCTCGTGGGAATCCCAGTTGCGGCGCGGGAAGCCGTTGTCGTTGCCGCTCCAGACTTGCACGAAGCGGACGCCGCGCTCGAGGAGGCGGCGGGCTGTGAGGCACTTGAGACCGAAGTGGTGGGTCTCCTCCGGGGCGTTGATCTCGGTCGGCCAGTCGGTCTTGCCCGGCTCCACGCCGTACATCCGGAGGACATGCTCCGGCTCGTCGGCCAGTGACAGCGCTTCAGGGGCCGCCAGCTGCATCCGGGCCGCCAATTCATACGTGCGGATCCGGGCCTCGAGGCGACTGTCGCCTTCTCGGCCGTCGAGGTGGGCCCGATTGAGGCGCGCGAGCGCGCGCCTGGTGGCGGCGTCGGAGTCAGTCGTGAGCCACTGGGCCGATGCGTGGGGATGGAGATCGGCGATCGGCTCGGCAGCCCCGGGCTGAACGACCGTGCCGCTGTACTGCGCCGGGAGGAAGCCGGCGTCCCAGTTCTTCACGCCGTTGGAGCCGTAGCCCCGGTGATCGGGGAGGACGACGAACGTGGGGAGGTTGTCATTGAGCGAGCCGAGCGCGGAGCCGACCCAACAGCCGGCGCCGGGAAACCCGGGGAGAACGAATCCGGTCGACTGAAGGAGTGTCGCCGCGGAATGAACCCCCGACGTGCTCACCATGTTGTGGATGAAGGCCATCCGGTCGACGACATCACCGAGCGGGGCGACGGCGTCGGAGAGCATCTTGCCGCACTCCCCATGGGCTTTGAAGTCCCACACCGGCTTGAGCCACGGTCCCAGGCCGTTTTGAAAGGCCTCGACCGGCTCGCCGAAGTCGCTCTCCTCGCCGTGCCGCTTCACGAGCTCCGGCTTGTGGTCCCAGAGATCGATGTGGCTGGCGGCACCGGCCATGAACAGCTGCACGACCCGCTTCGCCTTGACGGGGAAAACAAGGGCCGGATGCGCGAGCCCCGTCGTGGTCGCCTCACCGGCGAGGAGCGACGAGAGGGCTATTCCCCCGAGGCCACCGGCAGCCGAAGAGAGCCAGCTCCGGCGCGAGAAGGCCGATTCGTCGCGGTGTGGAAATGCCGAGCCAGAGTGAAATGCAGATGTCATGAGGGCTCCGGGGGCTGCCGATCAAAACGGGCAGTCGAATCATCCACTCAGTCGATAAACGTAAACTCGTTGAGATTGACGAGCGTCCGGCAGACGGCGGGGAGGCCGTGGGCGCGGAGCAACTCGAGCAGTACCGTCGATTCCTCGTCGGTCGGCGCCCGGCCGAAGGCGAGGCGCAAGGCCCGATCGACCTGCGCGCGGGGATCATCTCCTGCCTCGCGGGCCACCCGTGCGGCAAACTCCACGGCCTGCGTGGTCATGAAGCCATTGTTGAGCAGGGCGAGAGCCTGGATCGCCGAGAGGCTCTCGTTGCGCTTCTCGACCCGCATCGACGGATCGGCGCAGTCGAGGCTCGTCATGAAGGGCTGCGTCTGACTGCGAACAATGAAGCGGTAGATGCTCCGCCGCCAGGTGGAGCGGTCAGCCGGATCGGCGAGGTCGTAGCGGTAGTGGGGGGAGTGTTCCGGGTGCTCGATGCGGAAGTCCTGCCAGCCAGGGCCGCCTGCCGTGGGGTCGAGCGTGCCGGCGGTGACGAGGACTGCGTCGCGAATCGCCTCGGCTTCGAGCCTCCGTCGGTTTTGCCGCCAGAGCAACGCGTTGCCGCTATCGACGGCCGTCATGGCCGGATCGTCATCGGCCCGCTGTCGCCACGTGGCACTGCCGACGATGAGGCGATGGAGATTTTTGAGCGAGCCGTCCCGATCGCGGAACTCGGCTGCGAGCCAGTCGAGGAGGGCCGCGTGGCTCGGCGGGGAGCCCATCCGGCCGAAATCACTCGGGGTGTCGACGATGCCGCGGCCGAAATGGTGGAGCCAGGCGCGGTTGACGGCGCTCCGCCAGGTGAGCGGGTTGTCGGGCGAGACGAGCCACTCGGCCAGCGCCTTGCGGCGGGCCCCTTCCGGGGCACCGGCGGGAAGCTCGAACCGGGCCGGGAGCATCGCGAGCGCCGAAAGCGCTCCGGGGCCGACCTCGCGGCCCGGCGTACTGACATTGCCGCGGGCAAGGAGATGGATCGGGCGGGGCACGCCGCCACGCTGCGTCGC
>CAMARC010000074.1 GCA_945860405.1 Candidatus Kuenenia stuttgartensis
GTCGGGGCCTTCCTCTGCCCCTCTTCGGCGAACAAGGCGGCCGTCACCGACTGGTCGGGCGCCGGCAGCAACTACGCCTGGAACACCGGCAGCTCGCTCGACACCGTGTGGGGCGGCACGAACTTCAACGGCATCATCGCCTACCAGAATGACCGACGCATGAGGGACGTCAGCGACGGCCTGTCTTCGACGATCCTCGGCGCCGAAATCCTCGTCGGCTCCGGCTCCAGCAGTGGCACGTCGGGAACATTTCCCTTCGACATGTTTTACGCCGGGGACGCGGTCTTCAATTCGGCCTCCAACCGCAACATGCCCACGGCAGCCGACATTGAGACGATCGGGATGGCCGCCAGGAACAGCCCGCAGGGGGTGAAGGCGAACAACGGCGGCATGTGGGCCTGGTACGGCGCCGGCCATTCCACCTTCACGACCTCCGCTCCCCCCAACTGGCAGTATCCCACCGCCGGCGGCGGCTGCTGCCCGGGTGGCGCCCACGACTGGGGCAACGGGATCATTCCGCCGCGGAGCCAGCATCCAGGCGGCGTTAACGTCGTCCTTGCCGATGCCAGCGTGCGGCTGATCACCGACACCGTCGATCTGACCACGTTCCAGCGGCTCGGCAACCGCAAGGACGGCCAGAGCGTGGGCGACTATTGATCCCGGGCACACAGTCCCGGAATGTGATCCCGGGCCCACAGTCCCGGAGTGTGATCCCGGGAGGAGAGTCTCGCTTTGCGGCTCCGACGGGCCAGCCCCGGGCGTCGTCTGCGGCGTTCCTCAACAAAACGTTTTCACCGTGAAAGAGAGCTTCTGATGCGTGTTCGATCGGGCGTGAGTGTGGCATTCATCGCGTCGTTGGTCGTCGGTCTGGCTGCCGGTGCGGGCGGATGCAGTCAGCAGACGGTCAAGCCGATGAAGATCGAGATCAAGGTCGATCCGATGGTGCAGGTGACCAACACGTTGCAGGGCTATGCCAAAGGGCAGAACCTGGGCAGCGAGGTGACCGGCTATGACTCCATGGTCTCGAGCGTCAAGGCTGTCAGCCCCGAGAAGGCCGAGATCCTGGAGAAGGGGCTCGCCGAGATCAAGAAGCCCGGGGCCGACGTGAAGGCGAAGGCCAAGGCCCTCCTCTCCGAGTTGGGACTGACAGCCGAGAGCAAGTGACCACTTCCCCCCACGCGCTGCCGGATGCCGGGAGCGCCGGGGACCGGGCGGGGACGTCGATCCGTGCCTCCTCTTTGGCACTCGGGGAGGCGAGCCAGTCGCGGATTCCCTCGACCGGGTAGAGCGTGCGGGCCTGCCGCGTCGGGCCGGTCTGATCGGCCGTGGGGCGCGCTAACCGGGCGGGGCACCTTGCGATGCCCAGCCCGGTTGTGAATCAGCGATCAACAGGCCTGTTCGATCAGGTCACGCGCGTGGCACGGCGACGCCGCTGCTCGATCACCGCGAGCACACCGGTAATGAGCGAGATGGCGCTCCCGCCAGTGGCGGGGTCGATCTCGGGGACCGGGGGAGTGGGGGAACCCGCCAACGCAGTCTGTCCCATCGCCACGGCGTAAACGCACGCAATCGTCAGAAACCACAGAGTCTTGCGGACCATTTGATCCTCCTCTTTTTTGTCAGCCCTATCCGGTATTTCCCAGACGACGCCCCCCGAAACGCTCCGGGGGGGATGATCACCCCGTTAGTTTTGCACCCGCCATTAACCCGTCAACGGGTGGGCCTTTTTGTGCTCAAACCGGTCGTTTGGCCTCTGTTGAGTGTGGGATTCCGACACACGTTCGCCAGCGGCGACGAGCCTCACCGCCGCAGACGCAGCCTCGACGCCGTCGGCGATCACGAGCGAAAGGCCGGCCTCCGCCTTGATCACAGGCCGGCTCACTGCGGCGCTTGCGGCCGCGGTCGCGAGCACGGCGCCATCGAGGAAATGTTTCTCCCGGCCGGCGAGGCTTCCACTCATCGACGGTGCAGCCGCGGGCGGTGACGGCGATCGGCTGCTCGCTTGTCAGCTGGAGCCTCCGCCCCGACAGACCGCCGTGCTTCAACGATGGGTGTCGGCCCGCTCCGTACCAGCGATCTTCTTGGCTGCCTCGGGGACGGTCTTGTCCCGAGACACCTCAAGCGTTGCCTCAGACAGCTCGAGGATGATCGGGGCCGCCGGCTCGCGCTTTCCAGGTGGGATGAATTGCCCTCTCAAGGGCTCGTCCTCCCCGAGTTGTCGCAGCAGAAATCGGCCGGTATCAGGGGCATGTCTCCCACGATCGCTCCCGGAGACCGCGATTGCCTTGAAACGGCGTCGGTCAGGCCACGAACTGGCGGTGGAGACGGGATCGAATCCTGATAAGCTCCCGCCGCGTCGCATCGTCGCGACATCGCAATCCGCCACTTTCGTCCCGCGAAGGTCATCCATGCGCCGTCCCACCCGCCCCCATCGCACCACGTCCCGGCCGGTCGCCGTCGAGCGCCTCGAATCACGGGCTCTGCTGGCCAGCTTCTTGACCGCCGGCACGGTGCTCACGATCGATCTCACGAAGGCCGGGACGCTCGCCGTGGCTTCCTCGGGGGGTGGCAGTTATCTATTCACGCTCGAGGGAGGCGACACCTTCTCCGGTGCCGACGCCGCGGGGCTCGTCGGCAACACCCTGCCCACACTCACCGTCACCCCCGATCTCGACATCACCCAAATCTCGGTCACCAACAGTGCCGGCACGACGGCCGTGCGGTTCACCGATAGTGCCGGCCCCTATGACGATTCCTTCACCGTGACGATGAAGGGCATCGCCGGCCTTCCCGGCTGGGTGCCGTCGGTGAAGTTCGTGGGGACGAGCGCCTTCGCCGGAGCCGCGGCGCTCAACGTCTCCGCACCGACGATCGCCGTCGAGGCGGCGAAAGTATCGACCGCGGCCGGCACGCTGTCGCTCGTCGCCGACACCGGGGCGACCGTCACCGGCAATTTCACCGGCCTAGCCCTGACGTCGGCATCCTCCGTCGAGAGTGAATCCGGCGCGATCACGCTCCGCGGCCGTGGAGGTGACGGCGCCACAGGCAACCAAAAGGGAATCTCCATCGGCGCAGGATCGAGCGTCGCGGCGGGGGTGGCTGACGGGATGGCCGTCGCCATGAAACTGACCGGCATCGGCGGATCGGCGACCGGTACCGGCGGATCCAATCATGGCATCGTGATCGAGACCGGCGGCGTGGTGAACGCGACCGGCTTGCTTGAACTCGATGGCACCGGCGGCCCCACGAACGCCGGCAACCGCGGCGTGCTCGTGTCGGGCACCCTCGAAGCGAACAGCATGGTCATCAAGGGCACCGGCGGCGGTATCAGCGGCGACGCGGCGGCCGACAACCACGGCGTGTTCATCGGCAATCAGGCGCTCGTCTCCGCCGACGGACTCATCTCCGTCATCGGGATAACGGGCCCCGGGAAGGCGACCACGACCACCCCGTATTCCTCCTCGTCGGGCCTGTTTCTCAATTCTGCCCGTGTCAACTCGGCCAGCGACAACATCCAATTCCAAGCCGACTCGTTCAGGCTGCAGGGTACCGGCACGGTGATCGCGAGCAACCAGACGGTTTTCTTCACGAGCACCGCCGACTCACAACTGATGCCGCTCGACAAGCCGGTCAACACCGTTCTCGCCCGCACGTACGCCAAGGATATCTCGTACGGCTCAGAGAAGGCCGTCGTCGAGCAGGAGGTGGCTTCCGCCGGCGGCGCCCTTGTCATCGGCTCTGCCAACCTCACCGTGTTGGGGTCGGCGATCCGCCTGAGGACCAGCGTCACCAGCGGCGGTTCCCAGACCTGGAACGGCCCAGTGATCCTCGGCGCACCAACCACGACCCCCGCCACGAAGGGAACGGCGGCCGGTGACGTCCGCCTCGAAGCCAACGGCATCACGTTGTCATCGACGGTCGATGGCGCGAAGAACCTGACCCTCGCCGCCAGATCGTCTCCGATCGTCCTCTCTCGCGCCGTGGGGAAGACCACGCCTCTGGCCTCGCTCCGCGTCGATTCCGCCACGGGAGTGAAGGCCGCCTCCACGCTCGCCATCGACGGCAGCGCCGCCGGCGCCGCCGCCAACGGCCTTTCCTTTGCCAGCGGTGTCACCGGCATCGACATGCAGATCCCCGGCAGCACGATCGCCAACGCCGCTGCCCACGGGATCTCGCTGGCGGCGACGAGCAATTCTTCGCTCGCCGGCTTTGTCGTGAAGAACGCCGGTATATCGGGCATCCGTGCCACCGGCGCCATGCCGGCGACGAAGATCACCGCGACGCGCGTCGACGGGGGGGGCAAGACCGCCTTCGGGGCCGCTCTCAGCGACGCCACCGGCCTTTCCTTCGGAACGGCAACCTCCGGAAACACGATCACCGGCGTGTCGTCCGGCATCATTGCCAAGGGAGACATGAGCGGCTCCACGATCCGTTCGAACAACGTCACCTTGAACAGCGGCGGCATCAATCTTCTGGCGGCGCGGGGCCTCCGCGTCATGGGCAACAACGTCTCCGGCAACTCGCTCTACGGCGTCCGCGCCGACGGGAACAACGCGGGGACCGCCGTCACGGGTAACGTGATCACCGGCAGCACGTTCGGCGTCTTCCTCGACGGGGCGAAGTCGCTGCAGTTGGGCGCCGCGGGGAGCGGCAATGTCGTCCAGGCGGGAATCAATCCTGCGACTGGCACCTACGATCCAACGCGGCCCTCCTACGGCCTGCACGCCACCGGCGATCTCACCGGCACCGCGGTGGTTGCCAACTCGATCATCGACAATACGATCGGCGTCCGTCTCACCGATGCCCGCGGCCTCTCGGTCAAGGATGGCAATCTCCTCTTCCGCAATCGATTCCAGGCGATCGCCGCCTCGGGCACGAGCACTTCGACGGTCATCGCCAGGAACACGATCGAGGGCTCCCTCCCAGACGCCACGCGCGCACCCTTCGGGATCGTTCTCGACTCGGCCACCGGGCTCACCGTCGGCGGCGAGGCCGCGACGGACGCCAATGGGATTTACAGCACGTCGACGGCCGTGCTGGCCCGTGGCAACCTGACCGGTTCGGCGATCAAGCGCAGCATCATCCGCACCATGAACAACGGCGTCGTGCTCGCCGCGGCCCGGGGGCTCTGGGTGCAGTCGAACGACGTCAACGGCGCAACGCAGCAGGGGCTCAATGCTTCCGGCGACTGCACCGGCACCACCGTCCTCTTCAATCGGATCGTCGGCGGCGCCTCGGGCGTGGTGATCGACGGGGCGAGGTCGCTCCAAGTGACCAACAACGTCATCGACGCCAATCGGGTGGGGGTGTTCGCCACCGGAAACTGCCCCGGCACGAAGGTGGCCGACAACGCCGTCGTCTCCAACGGCACAAACCTCTCCACCTCGACGGCCACCGGGGGATGGTTCCAGCCGTCGTGATCAATCGGGGTCGCACGCGGCACCCCCGCCGGAAGAGTCTCCACGACGCGTCACGACGCCATTATCCGAGCCGACCGGCTTCCAGCGCCGCCTCCGCAAGTGCTTCGGGGACGCTGACGAAGAAGAGCGCGACGGTCGGGCAGAGGATCGTGACCTGCCCTTCCCACGTCGGCCGGGGTTCTCCGGCCACGATCTTCACGAGGTCGCAGCCTTTCCGCCGCAGGTAGTTTTCCCCATGGGCAGTCGCTTGGACAGACCATGGCTTCGGCAGACCGCGCAGCATGGCCGCCTCGACGATCCGCGCCAGGAGTTTTTCTCGGCACACCTCACAAGCGATTGCCGGCTGTTGCCGTTCGTCCTTGAAGCGAGCACCGATCGCGCCGCTTCCGCACGGGCACTGGTGATTGGTGCGGTAGAAGGCGTCGATTCCCCTGGGGTCGAACGTCGGCACCGTTGCCGTCGCCACCGGGCCGTTCCCGAAGAACCAACTCCCCCACGCCGTGGCGACGCGCTCCAGGATGGCAACGGGATGTTCCTCCCACACGGGCCCGGCTTCTCGGATCAGGGCATGCACCTCACCGCGGTCGCTCGTATCGACGTCCGCGGCTGCCGCCGCAGCACGGACGGCCGAGGGCCCCCTTCCGGCTTCCCACACGACCCGATCGTCCGTGACGAAAATCCAACCAGGGCCCCCCGGTCGCCAATCGACCGGAGGATGAATGTCGACGACCGGGTGGCCGTCAATGACGAGCCAGGGATCGCGGATTCGGCGAGGCGGTGCCACGGTCATGGATTCGTCTCCGGCAACAAACTCGAGTGCTTGCTCACAACGTGATGGCGGAGCTTACCCTTCGCGCACCCCCACGATACGGGGGACGCGTGAAGTCTTCCACGGCTCGCTGCACGAGAGCACGACCACCGGTCGCGGGAGGCCCCCCCGCAGGTCGGCTGCGTCGGCGCAATGCCGCTCCCGGCAAGGGACTTCGAGCATCAGCCGCTCGGTTCGACGGCCGGCGAAGTCGTTGACCGTTGCCAGGCAGGCCTATCTGACCCGTCTGGGCTCGATCCAAACTCGCTGCCGATTCCGACAGCTTGGGCCTGGGACTGGTAGGGTGGAACGCGTCGATGGACCGAGGCTCGATTCCCAAGGAGGTGGACATGAGGATTCTCATCGCGATCACGACGTTCCTGGTGGTGCTCGCCAGCCCGGCCCAAGCCGGCCCGTTCCGGCGGCGGTCGACGACGACCACGACCACGACGCGGCCGACAACGAGCATGATGCACACAGCGAGCACCGGAAGCACGGTCTCAGAGGCGCCCGTGCGGACAGGGTACAGCGGCGGGGCCCAGGGCCACGCCGAATCGATGGCCGCATCGTGCTCGATGGTCCACGCCGCGAGCCACGGCAGCACCTACGAAGGGGTCGGCGTCGGCGGCAGCCCGGCCGCGGCGCTGGCGTCGTGCTGCAACAACGGCGGAGCGGTGCTCGAAGAGGGAACCGCCCAGGGGCGCGACGGCCGCTGGTATGCCTGCCGGCGCTACAGCCAGCGCTGATCCCGTCTTTTTCCCGCGAGCGACGCCAGGGAAAGGTACGGGCCGGGCACGTTGTGATGCCCGGCCTCGCTGGAAGTGCTCCGGCCGATCGGCGCCGCCTCAGTCGGCGGCACGACGCCGGATGAACTGGGGATAGCCCCCGTTTGATCCGCTGATCACCTTGCTTGGCCGGCGGCGGGGACGGGGGGATCGATGTTGACGATCCCCTTGGGCGTGTACCGGCTGAACCCGTAGGCCCCGGCCTCGGCGGGCCTGGCGACGTACTGCGGCAGATTCACTTGACTGAAGTACTTGAGGTTTGGCTTCTGATAGGGAGCAAGCGCCTCCTGGAGCGTCTGTCCCTTTTTGATCTCGAGGAATGCGGGTCCCCCACCGTACAGCGCCCCTTCCCAGATCGGCTTCCCCTGCTCGAGAATCTTCAAACGGCTGATCTGTTCCGTGATCGTCACCTTCTCGGCCTCCCCAAGCGGCCGGCCGAAGGCCCGGTATGACATCTCCCGGCTCTTCCCCGTCTCCGTGGTCGCCTGAAGCACGAGCGCCGTCCCCTGGCCGACCGTCATCCCGGCCGCTTGAAGACGGGCGGTGAGGGCCTGCTGCACCTGCTGCTGCTCGGCCGCATCCCCCTGCACGCGGACGTCGAGCGTGACCGCCGCCCCGGGGCGCACCGCCAGCAACTGCTCCGGGTCGAGGCCGGCCGCCACCCGGCGGACGTCCTCGTGCGGCAGCACCGCCGGATAGAGTGCCCGCCCCTGCAATCCGTCGGCTTGCAGCGCATACCAGAACTGCCCGCCAAACTCCCCCCAACCACCCGGCTCCCCACCGGTGGAGTCAGCGAGATACTTCCAGATCACAATCCGCCGTTCGAGATCGACAAGGCTGCTCCCGCCACAAAGGAGGTAGCCGCCGTAGAGCCAGTCGACCGAGCCGGTCGGGACAGACCTAGACAGCGAGATGTCGCGGTAAACCTTGCCCGTCTGGAGATCCCAGACCACGACGCGCTGCGGAGACACCACGGCACATTGCACGCCGTCGGGACGAAACGACAACGTTCCGATCGCCCCCGGCACGTCCTGCAGACAGCCAGCCGTCTTCCCGGTGAGCGCGTCAAACAGGCAGATCCTGTCGCCAACCGCGGCCGCCAAATACTTTCCACCGGGGCTGACCACCGGCTCGCTCCCGTTGGCGAGATCGATCGTCCAGATCGCCCTCGCCTCGGGCACGTTCCACACCGAGAGTTTGTTGGGAAAGTTCACACAGACGACGTGGTCGGCGTCGATGAACCGGGCGAAGGACGGTGCATCCTTGTGGATATTGTTGGGATCCTGCGGATCCCACACCCGCACCGGTTCGAGCGCGTCACCGGCCACCTTCCAGACGCCGACTGATGGCGGCGGAGGCCCCGTCGTTCCGAGGACCATGATGGTGTCCGGGATAGTGAGAATGAACTCGCCGGTCCGATCGACGTCGACGAGATTTACTCTCGACGGCAGTCGCACCGGAGCCTCCACCTTTCCAGCGACAAGATCGACGAAGGAGAGCGTCGTCGTGGCCGCCCGCGCGGGTGGGCTGTTGCGGATCACGGCACAGACCTTCGCCCCGCCCCGCGCCATGTGAAGCCCATCGATCTTCTCGAAGAAACCATCCGAGCCCTGCGGTGGACCAGGGAGGGGGATCGGGTTTGAGGCCAGTTTTTCCGGAGACACGCCCCCGTCCACCGGCACCGACCAGTCGGCAGGAGGCTCGACGGTGATCGTCCGGCAACCGCGCCATTCTCCCTTGGCAACGCCGACTGGATCCGGCGCATCGCCGGCGGGCTCATCACCGGGATCAGGCTGGCTGCGCGGCCGCTTGGGCTTGCTCGCAAACGGATTGTCCCCTTTCTCGTCCGCCTTGGGGACAGCGGGGCCGGCCTTCGCGGCGATCTTCCGCGCCATCGCCTGATCGGCCTCGCTCAACTTCTCGAGCGACATCGTGATCGTTTTGCCGGCTTCGGTCTCGAGGGTCAGCTCGTCGCCGTCGAGCTTCACGAAGCGGGCCTTCTGCTTGAACTTCCCCGTCGCGTCGGTCCAATTGCGGAGCGGTCGCTTGGCGGCATTCCCCGCGCCGCCGCCGAGGACGCGGATGTCGCTGGGGGGAAACACGGGGGTCATCTCGATCGTGCCGGATTTGAACTTTACCCTGATCCAGCCGGTGGCCAGGTATTCGACAAACTCCGCGACGACACGCTCGCCAGCCCACTCGACTTCGACCTTGTCGCCGGGCGAGAGCCTTTGATTCCCTGGTTCGGCGCTGCACAGCCCCACCAGCAACGTCACGATCAGTACAAGCCCGGTCAAGATCCTGTTCATCGCTCATACTCCCCGCGGAGGGGCCCGAGCGCTTTACGGCGCGCCAGAGGCTCGAGCCCCGATACCAGATCGTTCCTCCATCCCCACAATGATGGACTATGGTATCGGAGCAGTCCGCCGCTTGTCACGCCAGGAAGCCAACCAACGTGGAGCGAATCATGGACGACCATCCCCTCAAGCCTGCCTACGAGGCGACCGATTACCGGGTTGGCGACCGCTTCACGATCCGCTGCGGTGAGCGTTCTCCTCCCCTCGAAGCCCTCCTCGCCGATTCGGGGCATGACACCTGGGCTTTCATCACTGCCTGGAATCCCGGGTCGACCGCCCTTGATACAGCCGAGAACCGCCGCCGGATGACCGATCTCGCCGGCCGCATCGCCCTCCTCGGCCTTCCCATGCTGGAAGGAGAGGGAGTAGGAACCGGGGGCGACTGGCCGTCGGAGCCGAGCCTCCTCGTGCTCGGCATCGGGGAGAGCGAGGCGGTGGAACTCGGCCGGGCGTTTGGCCAGGTGGCGATCGTCGTCGGACGACTCGGCGCGCCGGCGCGGCTCTGCTTCTGCTCGCCCCTCCCGACGCACTCGGCCGGAAACAGCTGAGCGAGTCGGGGCTCGTGGCTTCAGGCTCGAGGTTCGGGCCGTTTGCGGTGGTGGCTGGAGGTCGGATTCGTTACCGTCCCTCCCGTCGACTCCCGCGTTCCAAGTAGCCTTCCGAGGACGAATCGATGATGCGGACGCTCCTCGATTGGCTCCTCTACGCCCACAGCGGCGGACAATTCCTGGAACTCGCCGCGATCACCGCCCACTTCGCGCCGGACGATCTCAGCGACTACCGCCACTACCTGCCCGACCTTCTCGACATGCCGGCCCGGCCGGTCGTGAAGTTGTTCCTCGTCGACTATCTCCGTTGCAGCCCCTGGCCGCTGACCCGCTACCAGGAATGGTCGATGCTCCTCCGGGCATCCCATGACGGAGCCGAAGGGTGGTTTCCGGTGACGATGCCGGTCACGACCTGGATCGCCAGGCAGGGGGGGCATCACCTCGGATTTCCCAAATACCTGGCCGCGTCGATCGCGCTGATCGACGACGGGAGAACCGCCTTCGGCCGGGCCACCGCTGACGATCAGCTCGACGTCTCGATGCGCTACAGCGACGACAAGGCCGCCACCCTCGCCCCGTGGGAACGCGATCTCCGTTCCCACGATGCGTTCGTCGAAGGGGACTTGATCGTCCTCAAGCCCACCGGCATCGGCCCTGACGTGCAGCGTGTCAGCTTCGAGGAGGTCGTTCCCTCCTGCTGGACCACCCGTCACGGCTCGGTGGAGCTCCACGGCGACGCCGGGGGCCTGATCCCCGACGGCCGGATCGTCCCGGGCTCAGCCCACCACTTTCAGGGTGGGATGAATCTTGTCCGCAGCACCCCGGTGGCAAAGGTGCTCCCCTTCACCCAGGCCTCGAAACGCCCCCGCGCGGTACCGACATCCCGCGCGGCTTGATTTTGTGATCCCTGCTCGCCCCGCACCGTGCGCCGTTTCCTTATCCCAGCTGACAACCTCTTGATTCCGGCCGGACTTGAAGCATTGTCTTCCCCGACGCTCCGCCGTGCCCTCCACGGCGGGTGTCGTTTCCACCGAGGCCCACCTCCATGGCTTCCATCGACATTCTCCTTGCCGTGATGGCGGCCCTCGTCGCCGCCTGCTTCGCCGGCTATCTCCTCACCGGCAACGCGAAGCCGACGTCCGCCGACCGGAACTGACCCCGGCACCTGGCGCACCTGCTGCGTCAGCGAAGTCCACGGCTTCCGTGATTCGCTCGCCATGGCCAACGCTCGGAAGCTGGCGGGCTATTGAGGCAGTTCTTCCGAGAATGGCTGCCCAGCGAGGAGTTGCCGGAGCCTGGCCATCGCGGCCCTGCCGATGACGAGCGTCTCGGTAGAGTCGGCAAACTGCAACGCGGCACCGTTGCCTTGGAGCCGGCCGACAGCGCGGAGCGCTTCGAGATTGATGACCAGCGAGCGGCCGATGCGGGCGAATCGCCTCGATGGCAGCTCCTCGCCGAAATCCCCGAGGAGACGCTTGACGAGCAGCGGGGCCTCGCCTGCCCGATGGATCAGAGAATAGTTTTGTCGGGCCTCGATCCACAGGACTTGATCGGTGGGAAGGAGCACCGTGCCCGACGGAGTGCTGACGGTGATCCTGTCCTTCTCTTCGGAGAGGAGAGGCACCGGCGCCGGCGGGCGCAGGGAGAGCCGCAACCGGTCGACCGTCTTGGCGAGCCGGGCGGCCGTCACGGGCTTGAGGAGATAGTCGAAGGCGCCCGCATCGAAGGCCTCGAGAGCCCGGTCGTCGTGGGCGGTGACGAGGACGATGCGAATACTTGAGTCAACGGAGGCAAACAGCGTCATGCCGCACTGCCGTGGCATGGAGATGTCGAGAAAGACGACGTCCGGCCGGATCGTCTTCATGAGCGTCAAGGCTTCGGCAACACTCGTGGCGGTTCCCACCACCTCGATTTCTGGCTGCGACGACAGCACATCGCCGAGCCAGCGGATGGCCGATTCCTCGTCGTCGACCAGCATCGCCCGAATCATCGCTCGCCCCCGAGAGCAGGGGTACGGATCCGCTTCGCTTCAAAACGCGTCCGGGCCAGTGGCAGCCTCAAAATTGCGCGCACGGCATCGCCTGCCGGCCCGCTCTCGAGTGAAGCCTCCTGAAAGTCGAGGAGACTGAGGCGCCTGCGTAGACTCGCAAGCCCCGTCCCGTGGCGACCGTCCGCCCCCGGTTCGATCCACGTGCCGCTGTTGTCGACCGTGACGACGAGCGTGCTTCCTTCCATCCGACAGTCAACGACGATCCGTAACGGGGCGGGGCTCGTGATCGCGCCGTGCTTGAGGGCGTTGTCGAGGAGCGGCTCGACGATCACCGGCGGCACGAGCACCCCCCGCGCCTCTTCGGTGCACTCGATCCGGCAGTTGAGCGCCTTGCCAAACCGGGCCCGCTGCACGGCGAGGTAGTGCTCGAGCGCGTCGATCTCCCGGGAGAGAGGCTCGAGCACCCCCTGGCGACTGAGACAGAAGCGGAGATGTTCGGAGAGCCCGATCGTGACGTTCGCCACGGCCTCGGGATCATGCCGGCAGGCGAGGACCGCCGTCAGGGCGTTGAAGAGGAAGTGGGGCTGGAGTTGGGCCTCGAGCCGCTGAAGCTCGCTGGTTCGCAGAGCCGCTTCCGCTTCGGCCGTCCGCAGCTCCAAAGACTTCATCCGCCGCCACTGCGACCCCAGCGCGTACACCAGCATCCCGACGCCGAGGACCATCACCCGGTAGCTGATGCCGTAGGGGGACGTTGGGACGACTGCCATGGCGTCGGCGCCACGACACCAATCAACGAGCCTCACCCCAGCGAGAAACAGCCACCATTCGACCGTGCTGGCGACGACGAGGGACCCGAGCACGCGGAACGCCGATCCGCGTTCGCCGATGATGCCGAAGCGCTGATCCAGGACACGAAGCAGCGCGACGGCCGGGAGGAGCGTCACCATGCGGATCGCGGCGGTGGCGATCATGCCGACCTTGTCGGGCGACTGATGAGCGATCGGGATCGCCGCGACCGATTGAAACAGCGCGACGCCGATGAAGAGCGCGTGAATCAGCCCAACGACGACGAGGAAGGCCGCTGCCAGGAGCCAGAAGAAGGTCTCGTCGGTGCCGCGGGGCGGGAGGGGCCGGGGAGACGACGACGGTGGGGCCGTCGACACGTTCCCTCCGCGGTTTAATCGGGATGACAGAGGCATTCCACCATCATACAAGCCCGCGTCTGCGGGCCGCGCGGGGGGGTGAATGCCGATCCAGCCCCGTCTGATGTCGATTCGTCCCCTCTCCGTGTCGATTCGTCAATTCACCGCGCACAACCGTTTTTGAAACGCGTAGGGAACGTTCAAATGGCTCGACTTGCCCCCGATTCCCGCCGAAGGCGTCCCGGTCGCCCCTGCGCGAGGCAAGCTCTCGATCCGCTGATTCCTAGGAGTGCGCCGTGAAGACGAATTGGACGCGTCAGTGGTGGGGCCGAATCCATGCCACGCTTGTGTGGCGGAGATTCCGCGACCGGGCGATCAGCCGTGTCCGCAGGCGCACCACCCGCGACTGGGCGAAGCGGATGGGCTTGGCCCTCCTCGAGCCGCTCGAGGCCCGCGCCATGCTCGCGGCCGACGTCGCCACCGACCGCTTCGACTATCCCCCCGGCAGCACGGCGCTGATCACGACTTTCTCGGATGGCCTTCCCGGCCCCGACTTCCAGGTTGGCGAGACGGTT
>CAMARC010000075.1 GCA_945860405.1 Candidatus Kuenenia stuttgartensis
CTCCGCGTCACCCTCCGCGAGCAGGCGAAGTTCGATGCCGAGATCTTCGAGATCTCGGCCCGCCAGGAGTTCTGGCGGGCCGAGAGTGATCTCCGTGCCGCCGACACGTCGCTCGGGCCCGAGAGCCGAGGGCTGCTCCGGGAAATGACAGTCCGGCAGGTGCCCATCGACGAGTGACGCTGACGCTCGTCATTCGTTTTGCGACGGGAACGATGATCGCGATCACTGCGTCCCTGCTGGAAGAGCCGGCGGCATTGCCGGAGGGCCGGGGAACGGCTCTGTTGGCGCGGCCGAATCCCGCCTGCCCCGGGCTCCCCCCATGCACGACGTCGATCTCATCCTCACGCTCGCCGGTGGGCTCTCCGCTGCGCTCGTGTTCGGCGCGATCACGCATCGGCTCCGACTGTCGCCGATCGTCGGCTATCTGCTGGCCGGCGTCGTCGTTGGCCCGCACACGCCCGGCTTCGAGGCCGATGCTGAACTCGCCAGCGAGATCGCCGAGCTCGGCGTCGTTCTCCTCCTCTTCGGTGTCGGCCTCCACTTCCACCTCCGAGAGCTCCTGGCGGTCCGTTCGATCGTCGTTCCTGGCGCGATTGTCGCAAGCGCTGTGGCGACGGCGATCGGCACCCTCGTCGGCCACTGGATCGGCTGGCCGTGGCCGGCCGCCGCGGTGTTCGGCGGCAGCGTGGCGGTGGCGAGCACGGTCGTCCTCCTCCGCGTGCTCTCCGATCACCGCGCTCTCCACACCCGCAGCGGCCACATCGCCGTCGGATGGCTGGTTGTCGAAGATCTCCTCACCGTCGCAGCGCTCGTCGTCCTCCCCACCGTCTTCACCGGCGGCCCGCCGACCGTCGAAGGGCTCGTGATATCGCTGCTCCTGGCGGCGGTGAAGATCGCCGCGCTCGTGGTCGTCGTCGTCTTCGCCGGCGGCAAGGTGATCCCCTGGATCCTCGAGGTCGTTTCCGACACCGGCTCGCGTGAACTGTTCACGCTCGCGGTCCTCGTGGTGGCCCTGGGGATCGCCGTTGGAGCGGCGCGCGTGTTCGGCGTGTCGATGGCGCTGGGGGCGTTCCTTGCCGGGATGATGGTGGGGAGGAGCGAGTTCAGCCTCCGGGCTGCCTCGGAGGCCCTGCCGATGCGCGACGCCTTCGCCGTGCTGTTCTTCGTGTCGGTGGGAATGCTCTTCGATCCATCGACGCTCTTCCGCTCCCCCCTGGCGATCCTCGCCACGGTACTGATCGTGATCTTCCTCAAGCCGGCCGTGGCCCTGGCGGTGATGCGGTGCCGCGGGGTGTCGCCGTCGACCGCCATCCCGGTCGCCGCGGCGCTAGCGCAGATCGGCGAGTTCTCCTTCATCCTCGCCAATCTCGGTCACGATCTGGGGATCGTTCCCGCCGCCGTTCTCGAGATCCTCGTCGCCGCGGCAATCGTGACGATCACCCTCAATCCCCTCCTCTACCGACTCGCCGATCGGATCGCGGCGTCGCTTACCCGCTCCCGCTCAGGCGACGATGATCCGCGGGCCGACGCCGATCCCGCCGCCGTCGAGCCGAGCCACCGGGCGATCGTCGTCGGCTATGGGCCGGTGGGGCGCACGGTGACCGAGTTGCTCCTCGATAATTCGCTCGACCCGACCGTCATCGAGCTCAACCTCGAGACCGTCCGTCGCCTCCTCGCCTTCGGCGTCCGCGCCGTCTACGGCGATGCCAGCCGCCCCGAGGTCCTCCAGCGCGCCGGGATCGCCAGGGCCGACAATCTCATCCTCACCTCCGGCTCGGGCCGGATCGACGAGGAGATCATCCGCCAAGCCAAGCAACTCAATCCCCACGTCCGTGTCCTCGCCCGAACGCACACGACCCTCGAGGTGCCGCGTCTCCGCCGGGCCGGGGCCGAGGAGGCATTCTCGGGAGAAGGGGAAGTGGCCCTGGCGCTCACCGTGCGGATCCTCGAAGGACTCGGCGCGAGCCCGGAACAGATCGACCGCGAGCGGCAGCGGATCGAGGCGGGCTTCCGCGGCGGCTGACGCCCGCCGGACCGCGCCGTGCGGCCCGGGTGCACTCGACCAGGCGCTATAATGAGCGGTTTTTGACCGATCCTGCCCACGATCATCTCGAGGAAAACTCACCGGATGCCCCGCACCCGAACGGTCAGACATCTTGCGGCCGGGATGGCGCTTGCCTGCCTGATGATGGCGATTCCGGCCTCCGCATCGGCCGCCGATGGCGAGCCGGCGCCCGGCCTCACCACCTGGGATGGCCGCCACTCGATCGACACGATTCGTGTCACGGTCGTCTACTTTGTTCCCTCCGACCGGCAACCGCTCCCCGACTGGCAAGAGCGCGTCGAATGGCTCTGCGAGCGCGCCCGCCGCTTCCACCACCGCGAGTTCGCGGGCCGATCTCGGCTCGTGACCAGGATCCACCCGGAGCCCTTCCGCTCCGCCACGTCGACCGGCGCGCTCCGCGTCGGCGACGGCGACGCCACGTTTTTCCGCACCCTCACCGAAGTCGACCGAACGATAGACGTCGGCCGCGATGCCGATGGCGCCTTTCCCGTCCTCCTTGTGTTGAGCGACATTAACTGGCGCCCGCTCGATGACTTCTCCCGCCAATCGCCCGCCGGCGATGGCTGGAAGTTCGACGGCGCCCTCGCTGACGGCGGGCTCCATGTCCCCGGTGCCGCCGCCGGGGGCTCGCGCGCGGTCTACCTCGCCGATCGGGGGCGTGGCTGGGGACTCGTCAGCGGCGACGGATGGCGTGTCCCCTGCCGGGGGAGCGACTGCGTCGTCTATCACGAGGGGATCGGCCATGCCATCGGCCTCCCCCATCCCGAGCCCGCCGACGGCTCGGTGATGAGCGAAGGGCAGTACCGCAGCGCTCTGGCCCAATCTTGGGTCGAGGCGGGGCAGAAGAAGCGGCTCGGGTTCACGGCGGACGGCGCCGCCAACGCCCCCCGGGCAGATCTGGTCTTCGACACCTTCACCGCCACCCCCGAGCCAGCCGTGCCAAGGCCTGGTCAACCGGTGGCACTGCGACTTTCCCCCCTGGATCTGATTCCTCCGGGACTGCGAGTGGAGGTGCAGACGAGCCTCCGCGGCCCCTGGACGAGCGTGCCGGTCGAGGCCGAGGCGATCCAGAAGGGACTGGTCTCTCTGGGGCGCTTCGACCGCCCCTGCGGCGTCGGCTGGCGCGTCACCGGACCGACGGCGAAGATCGATGCGGAAGCGGGCGATGAGGGGAACATCGTCCCTGTCGATGGCCCTTCCGTGGCCACCGCCTGGGGCTATTTTCAGGTCCGTCTTGCCCCCGATGCGCCCCCTCCCCCGGTTGACGTCGATCCCACCGACCGTCTCCCGGCGACTGCACGCAGCCTGGCAAACACCTCGGTTGATCTCCTGGCGCTGGTCGATCCGCGCCGCGACGGTGTGGCGGGGGAGTGGACCGACCATGAGGTCGACGGCCGCCGCGAGCTCCTGGCCCCAAAAGCGCTCGGAGCGAGGATCGAGCTCCCCTATGCCCCCCCGGAAGCCTACCGACTGACCCTCATCGTCGAACCGCTCGACGAGCCGAATGGGCTGACGATCGGCCTCCGGTCGGGTGACCACCGCTTCCTCGCCCTGCTCGGTTTCGGTGCTGCCGGCGGGCGCGTCAGCGCTCTGGAGAACATCGACGGCCGGAACGTCGGCGACAACCCGACGCGGATCGACGGAGATGTGTTCAGAAAAAACCGCCCGGCCGAGGTCGTCGTCACCGTCGAGCCTGCCGGGGTGACGGTGACCGTCGACGGACGGCCTTGGATCGACTGGGAAGGGAAGCCGGAGCGGCTGTCGCTCTCCGACTACTGGCAGACGCCGCGGAAGGAGGCCCTCTTCCTCGGCGCCTACGACTGCCGCTACCGGATCCTCCGCGCCACGCTCGAGCCGCTCTCTGGCCAGGGCCGATCGCTCGTCGAGGACGACGCCGCCAACGCTCGTTGACGATCACCGCGCCGGCCGGCACGGCCCGGCGGGAAAACGTTTGATGAGAATTGAGCGTGGAACGGTCGCTGCTGCCGGGGGCAGGGGGTACAACGGCGGTTCCCTTCCACCCGCGTGAGGTGTTCCATGCGATTTCCGACGGTCACCGCCCCCCGTGTTCTCCTTGCCCTCGTCGCGGCAACGCTCCTCACTCCGGGGGTCTTTTCCTGGTCACTGGCCGGGGAGCCGATTCGCCGCACTCCCGGCCCGCAGGCCGATGGCTCGGTCGTCCTCCCCAATCAATGGTCGTTGCGACCGACGGGCAAGCAGGTGGAGGTGGGTGACTTCCCGGTCAACATCGCGATCCATCCCGACGGTCGCCACGCCGTCATCCTCCACTGCGGCTTCGGTCCCCACGAGTTGGCCGTGATCGATCTGGAGACGCGGAAGGTGCTGTCACGCACCCGCATCGACGAGGCCTTCCAGGGGCTCGTCTTCGACGGCACGGGGAATCGGCTCTGGGTGTCGGGGGGAGCGGCCGAGACGCTTCTCCCCTTCCGATTCGAAGCGGGGGCGCTTGTGCCCCTCGAAGCGGTGCCGCTCCGCGACGAGAAGCTCCGCGGCATCCCCGCCGGGATCGCCGTCAGCTCCACCGCGACCACGCTCTACGCCGCCAATGTTTGGGGGCATTCCGTCTCGCGCGTGCGACTCGCCGCGGCCGATGGAGTCCCGGTCATCGACGAGCTCCTCCTCGGCGCCGAGGCCCCGGCGCCGGCCCCCGCGCTTCCACCGACGACCGACGACCCGTCGATCACGAAGCGGGCCGACGTGCTCCTCGAGCGGATCGTCGCCGATGCCCCGCATCCCTGGACATGCCTGCTCGACGAACCGAGGCAGCGGCTCTACGTCTCGCTCTGGGCTCAGGCGGCCGTGGCCGTGATCGATACCCAGGCCTGGCTTGTCGTCGGCCGGATCGAGGTCGAGGAACACCCCAACGAGATGGTGATGTCGCCTGACGGGAAGCGTCTCTTCGTCGCCAACGCCAACCGCAACAGCGTGTCGGTGATCGACCTGGCCAAGGGGCGGGTGGAGGAAACGCTCGTCGCCACCCTCACCCCCGACGCCCCCCCCGGCAACACGCCGAACTCGCTGGCCATCTCCGCCGACGGTGAGATGCTCTTCGTCTCCAACGCCAACATCAACGCCGTGACGGTGTGGGAGGTCGAGGAGCCGGGAGCCGCCCGCAGCCTCGGCTTCATCCCCGTCGGCTGGTATCCCACCTGCGTCCGCCTTTCCGCCGACGGCCGCCGGCTCCTCGTCGCCAATGGCAAGGGGATCATCTCCGATTCCAACCGCAACGGCCCCCGGCCGGGATTCAATCCCGAGGCCCCCACCCCCGACTACATCGGCGGGCTGTTCGACGGGACGGTGTCGTTCATTGAGCTTCCCGAAGAGGGGGAGAAGCTGACGGCCCAACTCGCCGCTTGGACGGAGCGGGCCTTCGCCTGCCAGCCGCCTGATGCGGACGAGCTCTTCTCGGCGGAGGAACTCGACGGCCACCCCCTCCCGCTCCTCCCCGGAGCCACCAGCCCCATCACCCACGTGATCTATATCGTCAAGGAAAACCGCACCTACGATCAGGTTCTCGGCGACATGCCGGAGGGACACGGCGACCCGACGCTCTGCCTGTTCCCCGAGCGTGTCACGCCGAACCATCATGCCCTCGCCCGGCAGTTCGTCCTCCTCGACAACTTCTACGTCGAGAGCGAAGTCAGTGCCGACGGCCACGAGTGGAGCATGGGGGCCTATGCCTCCGACTTTGTCGAGCGACAGTGGCCCCTCTCCTACGGCCACAACCGCCGGAAGAAGTTTTCCTATCCAGCCGAGGGGAGCTTCGACGCCGCTGCCCGCCCCGCCGGCGGCTACCTCTGGGACCGGGCGATCGCCGCGGGCGTGAGCTTTCGCAGCTATGGGGAATGGGTCGCCAACGGCAAGACGCCCGACGAACCCTGCACGCCGAAGGTCAAGGCTCTCGAAGGACGCTTTGATCCGCTCTACCGCAGCTTCGACCAAGACTACTCCGACCTGAAGCGGGCCGATCGCTTCCTGGCGGAGCTTGCCCACTTCGAACAGGAGGGGGAGATGCCGAGGCTCCAGATCGTCCGCCTCCCCAACGATCACACCAGCGGCTCGAGCCCCGGCAAGCTGACGCCGACGGCCTTCATGGCCGAGAACGATCTCGCCCTCGGACGGATCGTCGAGGGGGTGAGTCGGTCGAAGTTCTGGCCGACGACCGCGATCTTTGTCGTCGAGGACGACGCCCAAAACGGCCCCGATCACGTCGATGCCCACCGCACGATCGCCTTCGTGATCAGCCCGTGGACGAAGCATGGCGCTGTCGATTCGAGCCTCTACTCGACCAGTTCGATGCTCCGCACGATGGAATTGATCCTCGGCCTCGACCCGATGTCGCAGTTCGACGCGGCGGCCTTGCCGATGGTCGGGGCGTTCGCGAAGGCCCCGGTCCTCGAGCCCTACCGCTGCCGTCCGGCGGAAGTCTCCCTCGACGAGCGGAACGTGGCGACAGCCTGGGGCGCGGAGGCGTCGCTTGCCATGGATTTCTCCGTCGAAGATGCGGCTGACGACCTGCTCCTCAACGAGATCGTTTGGCGGAGCGTCCGCGGAGCCGATTCCCCGATGCCGGCCCCGCGCCGGGCGGCCTTCGTGTTCGCCTCCGACGAGGACGGGGACAAGGACGAGGAATAAAAGCGAACGGCCCGGTCGGCGTTTGCCGACCGGGCCGTCGTACTGTTCCGAACCGTGCTGCGGACAGCGGCGGTTACTTGTGGCTGTCGAGTTCGATGACGAGGTCGCTGGTGTCGCCCGTTACCTCCTGCTCGATCTTCGACTTGCGATCACTAAACTTGCCTTGGAGGTTGTCGCCCGGTTGTCGGCCGTTCATGTGAACGACCGAGACCCGGTACTTCCCCTTCGGCAGCTTGATGGTGAACGCCCCCGTTTCGTCGGCAAAGGCCGATTCGGACAAGTTAGCCCCATCGCTGCCGTCGGTGCGGACAAACTTGACGTTCACACTCGCAGCCTTGGCGGCGGCCATCACCGGGTCGAGAGGGAGCGGATTGCCTCCCCGGAGGATCTTCCCGCTGATCTTGAACTCCGGCTCGGTCTTGTAGCTCTTCCGTCCACAGCCGGTGAGGGCGATGGAGCCGACGAGCAGCAAGCAGAGCGGCACCAGGGCTGTTCGCCGCGAAAGCGTCACGTTGGTCGAGAAACTCGCCATCAGTATTCCACCATCTTTCCGTCGTCCCGGTGGCCCATCCGCCGCCAGATCGTCTCATTGATGTTGTAGTTGATCCCCCGCACCGAGCCGTCACAGAGGACGATGTTGACGACCGTCGGATGAGCGGCACCGAAGCGGCCGTCGCCATTCCAGGTTCCCGACCGATCACCGTCGGTCTGGGGAACAAAGCCGGTGTGTCGCATCGTGTCGTGGTCCCATCCAGCGGTGTATCCCTCGTTGTCGTCGCCGCACATGTTCCCCTTGCAGTTGTCGCTGTCGAGGGCCTTCTCGCCGATGAGGACGACATTCGTCGCCCCGTCACGGATGTTGGCGAACGTCGAGACCTTGCGGAGATCGAGGTTCGGCTGATCGCCGTCGACGCGGAAGATCGGGCCGTCCCCCTCGGGGTGCCACGGAGCCCCTTCGCCACCGAGCCAGTTGTCACCGGTGTCGAGGCTATTCGCAGCGTAATCGGTCTGGGCGAACGGTGCCCGGCCGCCGGGGAACGGAGAGCCATACCATTCCCCCGATGACTTCACGCCGTCGGAGGCAGAGCGACGGCTGGCGCAGAAATATTGCCCGACCGGCGTAGCACGGGCCATGTAGAAGCGCTCCCAGTCGGCGAGCGAGCCATTGCCGTCGACATCCTTGGCGCCATTCCCGAGCCAGAGGGCCTCGTTCTCGAGATAGGGGAGGATCTGGTATCCCCAGCCGGCGTACTGCTTGACGCCGCTGGCCGGCGTGCCGTTGTTGAACGACCATGCCCCCCACCACCAGCCGCCGGTGGGGAGAAACTGCTTGGAGTCGTGGTGGTTGTGGACTGCGAGACCGACCTGCTTGAGGTTGTTGCTGCACTTGGAACGGCGCGACGCCTCACGGGCGGACTGCACCGCCGGGAGGAGGAGGCCGACGAGCGTGCCGATGATGGCGATCACCACCAGCAGCTCGACCAACGTAAAGCCCCGCGCCTGGCGCCGGTTGGCGACAGGTTGGGGGGCTGTTTCGATTCGGGCACTCATGACGATTCTCCAGCTTGAGAGGACAAATAATTCAATACGCCGGAAAGAGATGAGGAGCAGATTTGGTCATCGGAGAACGAGCGCGTCTGACTGAAACCCCATTAAGCCCCCCCCCTCGAGAAGCCTTTGGCACCTCGGAGAGAGGAGTCGATACGCCGAAAAACGCCCCCGCTGGAAGAAACTCCCCCGAAAACCAGCCCCAAGCCTCCCCAAAAGCCTACGGCCTGACTCCCTGACCGGCAAGCCACGAGCCCCCCAACAGTGGCCAACAACGACCAGATTCGCTTATTTCCCCTCGGCCGCGAGCAGGTCGGCCGCGAGGAGCATCGTCCCGGCGTGAATCTCGACGATCGCCCCGATGTCGGCGCAGTAGCCCCCACCACAGACGATTCCAACAGGCAGCCCGACGGACCGGGCCGCCGCGAGCACCCGGCGGTCGCGCTCGAGCAGCCCGGCACGGCTGACGGAGAGCCTCCCGAGTCGATCCCCTGCATAGGGATCGGCCCCGGCGATGTAGAGGAGGAGATCGGCCCCCGCCCCCCCGAGGGCCCCGTCGAGTGCCGCATCGACTGCCGCATCGACTGCCGCGAGGTAGGTCGAATCGTCGGCACCATCCTCGAGGCCGATGTCGAAGTCGCCCGGATGCTTGCGGAGGGGGAAGTTGCGGGCGCCGTGGACCGACACGGTGAACACCGAGGGATCGGCCGCGAAGATCTCGGCCGTGCCGTTCCCCTGATGGACGTCGAGATCGAGGATCACCACCCGCTCGACCATGCCGCGGGCCTGCATCTCGCGAGCCGCCACCGCGGTGTCGTTGAAGACGCAGTAGCCTTCCCCCCAGTCGCTCCCCGCATGATGGGTGCCTCCGGCGAGACTGGCGGCGATGCCATCCTCGATCGCCGCCGCTGCGGCATCGACCGCGGCGCCTGTGCTCCGCAGCGAGCGGGCGACGAGCTGCTCACTCCAGGGAAAACCGATCCGCCGTACCTCCGCCGGCGTGAGCGTGCCCGCCATCACCCTGCCGACATAGGCGCGCTTGTGGACACGGAGGATCTCCTCGTCGGTGGCAGCGTGCGGCTCGATGAACTCAAGCGCCTGCCCGGCGGCCGCCTCGGCCTCCAACCGCTTCCGCAACGCCCGGTATTTCTCCACCGGAAAGCGGTGCCCCTCCGGGAGCGGCAACCGGTATCGGTCGGAGGGAAACAGCCGCATGGACTAGGCTCCCCGGGACTCAGCCCGCGCGACGGCGCCGGCACCACCAGACACCGAGGCCGATGCCACCGGCAGCGAGGAGCTGCGTCATGGCTGCCGGTTCCGGCACCGCCAGGGCCACGATCTGCGGCCGATAGTAGGAGAGATCGGCGAAGTACGAGGTGCCGAAGTACGCCGCCGTACTTGTCCCCCCCGGCTGATCGGGAAACACTCCCTGGGCAATGATGATCCCGGCAAGGTTCCAAGCCCCGGCTTGTTTCACAAACATGGCTCCGCCCGAATCACCGACGACGACCTGGGCCTCGTTGCTCGACACGCCCGGATCGAACGTCGTTCTCAGGCCGAGGACGCTCACCCCGCCGACGTTGAACCAGCCACGGTCATCGATGACGTTCGTGCCCCACCGCATCGCCTGTGAACCGGTTGTCTTATAGCCTGCCTCGTTGGCGAGAGCTTCGTCCGTCTCCGTCCAGACCCACGGACCCAACGGCCCCGCCGAAGTATTGACGTTCCAAAAAGTCAGGTTTGCCGGCTGAAGGCTGCCCCGACCGATCATCGTCACGGTGTCACCGTTGGCCGGAGCGATGCTGGCGATGCGGATGGCCGGCAGATTCGGCAGGGCTCCCTGGAGCTGGAACATGTAGAGATCGGTGGTGGCCGTTTTCCCGGCGGCACCGGCATTCGTGAGCCGGTGGCCGGTGCCGGGAGCCATGGTGTAGGTCACGCCACCGAGATTGATGCCACTTCCGCTGCCGATGTGGTTGGCCGTCAACACCCAGCCGTAGCCGAGATAGACCCCGCCGCCGATTCCGATTGCGCCGACGTTATTCCAGCCGGGGTCATCGGCCGGGGCAGACATGTTGCCCGACCCTGCGTTGACCCGGTCGATGACAACCGCCCCGACCGAGCCGGCAAACGGGCCGGCGCTCGCCATGGCCATGGCGGCAATCCACCGCCACGAAGCTCGCAATCGCATGTCGAATCTCCTCGTTCGGATGGCGGCGACGCCGCGTCGGGCACGGGGAGCCCGCGGGGTCACGCTTCGAAGAATCGTACGCAAGGAGCCTCGACGCCGTCGATGCCGGTCGGTGGGGCGGCAGGGCCGGGTGATTGTCGAGGCAGACGGCTACGCGTTGGCGAGTCGACGGATGGTGACAAACCTCGCCTTCGCCCCCCCGTGGCCGAACTCCGCCCCGGGAATCCCCGGCACCACCTCGAAGCGGGCCGGCTCGATCGACTCGATCTCCCAGCCGTCGGAAAACGTTGCCCGGAGTTCCTCGTCGGCCACCCGACGGGGCCCCTGCGTCCCCGGTTCGTCGGTCGACATGCAGAGGATGAAGACCCTCGCGCCCGGTTCGAGGAGTTGACCGAGGGCCGCCACGTAGGCGGTCCGGCGCTCGTCATCGAAAGAGTGGAACATCCCGCAGTCAGTGACGGCGTCGAAACGTTCGGGGATCGCGCCGATCGAGAGGGCATCCATCTGGAGGAAGTTCACCGCTAGGCCCAATTCGGCCCCCTTGCGTCGGGCGACCACGAGAGGCGCCTCGAGGAAGTCGATCCCCGTCACCGCGTGGCCGCGCGACGCCAGCCAGAGGGCGAGATCACCGCTGCCGCATCCGGCGTCAAGAACCCGTCCGGTGATCCGCGGGGCCGCTGCGATGAAGGCATCCTGCGGCCGCCCGATATCCCAGGGGGCCCGAGGAAGGGCGTAGTAGTCGACGAAACGATCGCGCTGCGAGGGGGCTTCAAGCGGATTGTCGATCATCGGAAGGGGCCCCGCGGAGGGAGAACGGCCGGGGGTCACACCCGATCCGATCAAACCCTACCATTCCGCGCGCCCCTCGTCACCGCTGGAGCCAGGGCCATCGTCGGGGCCGGGAATCGGATCGGGAAGAGGATCGGCGTTCCGCGGTGGGCCAGCATCCCCATCCTTCCGGTCGCGGACTGCGGAATCGTAGGCGTCGCGGTAGAAGTCGGCATGGCTGAGCATGATCGAGTCGATGCCGGGAATCCCCAGTGAGGAGAGGGGGACGAATCCCGCCGGGGGCGTCGCGGCGGCATCCCGCGGCGCTTGAGGAGGAGCCTGCCGCGGGCTGTTCTTCCGGGCGCGCCGCGGGGGGCGCGGCGTCGCACGGTCGGCCTCGTCTTTGGATCGCAGCGGCGGCAGCCACCACACGACCCCGTTTTGCATGACGATGCGGTTGACGCCCATGTCCCGTCCCTCGTGTCCTCTTCGACCCTTCTTCGACCCGGAGGAGGGGCCTCGGTCCGGACGTTCGCCCCCCCGGTAGGTATCGAACCGGGCCCCTCCCGACCCGCGTGGTGGCCCAGTCACACGGGCGCCGCCGGAACAATCGTTGCGGTCGGGATGGGTGTCGAGGGGCACTGCTGAGCCTTCCGGCACAGCGACCGTGTTTTGCCATCGGTGGCCTGAATCTGGCGTCGCTCTGGCAGGTCTTCGGCACGGCCGGAGAATGGCAATATTTTTCACCCGCAGGTATCTTGCTCCTGCCGCGGACGTGTCGGACTCGTTTTCAATGGATTCCCACAGATGGACAGCCTGTTTGCCTGGACGATCACCGCTCCCGCACTCATGCTGCTGGCCGCTGGCCTGATCCCACGGGAGTGGGCGAACGAGCACCTCGATTTCATGCGACGGCTGGCCAAAACCATGAGCGTGGCGGCGGCGGTGCTCGCTGTTGTTGTGGCTGTGGGGCTGGCCTTCAGAGGGCCGATCGACGTTCGGCTGGCGGTTGTGCCCGGCCTGCCCGCCGTCAACTTCGGTGTCTACTTTGACGACCTCGCAGCGATCATGCTGCTGCTGATCAGCTTTATCGGTGCGGTCATCTGCCGGTATGCGGTCCGCTATCTCGACGGTGATCCCGAGCAGGGGCGATTCCTGCGCTGGATGCTCTTCACGCTCGGCGCGGTGCTCCTGCTGGTCACCTCCCGGAATCTGCTCCTCTTCGCCACCGCCTGGATGCTCGCAGACCTTGGCCTCCATCATCTGCTCTGCCACCACCGCCATCGGCCCTGGGCCATCTGGGCAGCACGAAAAAGACTCGTCATCAGTCTGCTCGGCAATGTCGTTCTGATCGCCGCCTTGGTGGTGACGTATGTCGTCCTCGGCAGCTTCGACTACACCGACATCTTCGCCAAGGCCGTGGCCCTCCGGGAACAATCGGAAGCGAATTCGACGCTGGTCGCGGTCATCGGAGGCCTGTTTGTCCTCGTGGCGATGACCAAGTCGGCCCAGTTTCCGTTTCACAGTTGGCTGCCCGATACGATGGAGGCGCCCACACCGGTTTCCGCCCTGATGCATGCTGGCATCATCAATGCCGGAGGGTTTCTCGTCATCCGGCTCAGCCCGCTGGTGGTGCTCTCGCCCGCCTGTCTGAGCATGCTGGCGATCGTCGGCGCGATCACCGCGCTTCTCGGTGGCGTCGTCATGCCATCGCAGACCAGCGTGAAGCGTTCGCTGG
The DNA here is from genome assembly GCA_945860405.1 of Candidatus Kuenenia stuttgartensis. Lineage (GTDB taxonomy): Bacteria > Planctomycetota > Planctomycetia > Pirellulales > UBA1268 > QWOP01. The sequence continues at coordinate 12,967 of CAMARC010000075.1, forward strand.
CGTTTTCGACGATTGCCCAGATGGGATTCATGATGCTCCAGTGCGGGCTCGGCGGCTTTTCCGCGGCTTTGCTCCACATCGTCGCGCACTCCCTCTACAAGGCCCATGCCTTTCTCAGCTCGGGAAGCGTGCTGGAACAAGCGGCTCGCACCCAACTGACCCAGGCACATGCTCGAGGTGGTCGAGCGGTGCTCGTCACCGACCTCCTCGCCGTCGGCGGGGCAGTGCTGATCCTTGGGCTGGCCCTCGCCTGCTTTGGGATCAAGATCACCGAAAAACCGGGTGGGATCGTCCTCGGCTTCGTGCTGCTGTTGGCCCTCACCAATCTGCTCTCCACCTGCTTCGCCACGCGCGTCTGGAACCTGTCCGGACTCGGGATTGCGGCGGCGGTTGTCGTGGCGTTCGCCTACTTCGCGAGCTTCGAGCTGATCGACCACCTTCTGGCCGCCACGATGTCGCGACAGCCCCTGGAGCGATCATCCCTCGACCTGGCGGTGAATGTCGTGGCGATGGCGTGTTTTGTCGTGATTTTCATCGTGCAAAACTTCATTCAGAGCTTTTCGCATCTGGGCTGGGTGCAGGTCTTTTACGTGCATGCGAACAACGGCTTTTATCTCGATATTCCCTTCCGGCGGCTGACCGGCTGGATCTACGGC
>CAMARC010000076.1 GCA_945860405.1 Candidatus Kuenenia stuttgartensis
ATCTCTCCCCCTGCCCCCGCCCCCTCCGCGCGGGGCGGTGCCGCCGGGGGAACCAGCGGATGGGGATGGTATCTGGGGCTCGCCCTCGTGGCGGCGGTGATCGATCTGGTCTCCAAGGCCGTCCTCTTTGCCCGCCTCGGCATGCCGGGGGAGCAGGCCCCGATCGTTCTCGTCCCGGGGATGCTCACCTTCGAGACCAATCTCAACGAAGGGGCTCTGTTTGGCATGGGGCAGGGGATGGGGATGGTGTTTGCCGCCGTGTCGTGCGCGGCGATCGCCGGCATCCTCTGGATGGTGTCGCGGCGGGAAACCCGCGACGATCGCTGGCTGCTGACGGCACTGGCCCTGATCACCGGCGGCATCATCGGCAATCTCTGGGACCGTCTCGGCATCCCCGCCCTCCGCTGGCACGCCCCGCCGGAGCGGCTCGGCACCCCCGTTCTCGCCGTCCGTGACTGGATCCACTTCAAGCTCGACGGCGTCATCGACTGGCCGATCTTCAACCTCGCCGACACCTGGCTCGTCATCGGCGCGAGCGTGCTCCTCCTGGTTACTTGGCGGTCCCCTTCCGCCTCCGCGGCCCCGGACGAGCCTCCCGACCACGATTGACTCAAAGACCACCATGACCGGAGCCGCTCCCGTGAATCCTGGCGCTACCGCCGACCGTCTCGCCCGGGCGCTCGAGGCCGTCCGGGCCGTCGCGGCGGAGACGCTCCGCTTCTTCCAAGATCCGGCCCTGACGGTGATGACAAAGTCGGACCGGTCGCCCGTGACCGAGGCAGACATTGCCGCCGAGGGAATCCTGCGGAGGGAACTCCTCGGGGCCTTCCCCGACGACGGCTTCCTCGGCGAGGAGACGGGGAGCACGGCCGGAACGTCGGGCTTCGAGTGGGTCGTCGATCCGATCGACGGCACGAAGAGCTTCATCCGCGGCGTGCCGCTGTGGGCCACGCTCGTCGGCTGCCGTCGAGGAGACGAGGGAATCCTCGGCGTGATCGCCGTCCCGGCTCTCGATGAGACGGTCTACGCGGCCGTCGGGGGCGGCGCCTGGCATGTTCGTGGCAGCGCGGCCCCGACACCGGCCCGCGTTTCAAAGCGCAGCTCGCTCGGCGAAGCGCTCGTCTGCTCGAGTGCCTTCACGTCGTTCGATGACCGTCCCACGGCCATGGGGGGCCCGGAACGGGGCCGAGCGGCCCGCGACGGCCTCGAGGAGGCCTGCCTCGTCTCCCGGACCTGGGGCGACGGGTACGGCTACCTCCTCGTCGCTACCGGCCGGGCCGACCTGATGGTCGATCCCCTCATGAATGCCTGGGACGCCGCCGCCGTGGAGACGGTGATCCGCGAGGCCGGCGGCCGGTTCACCGACTGGCAGGGGCGGGAGCGGATCGATTCCGGCGAAGGGCTCGCCACCAACGGCCTCGTCCACGAGGCCGCCCTCGCCATCCTCCGCTGCAGCCGTCCGGACGCCGGGTGAGCTTCGGTGAGGGAGAGAACGCTGGGTGTCCCCAGCCCTCTCACTCCAGACACCGATCCCCCGAAACTCTCGGATTCTGCCGGAATTGGCCTGCCGGACGTGGCGGGGCACCGTTCGTCTTGCGGGATCGGGCCGAATGGCTATTCTCAAGGGCTTCCCTGGGCATCGCCGGTCAGTGGCGGGCCTCTGTTTTCCGTTCACGCGATGAAAGAAAAGTACCGTGGCACGTTCCTGTCAGGTCTGCGGCAAGGGTTTCTCGATGGGCAACACCGTCACCCTGCGCGGTAAGGCCAAGTACCTCGGCGGCGTCGGCACCAAGGTGACCGGCATCTCGCGGAGGAAGTTCAAGCCGAATCTTCAGCGTCTCCGGGTGACCGTGGGCCGCGGCACCGCCAAGACGCTCCTCGTTTGCACGCAGTGCATCAAGGGGGGCAAGGTGACGAAGCTCGTGCGCCAGCAACCCTTCCGCCTGCCGAGCGTCGAGAAGGCCAAGCCCACCACGCCGGAAGTGGTGCCGTCCGGCCCCCGCGCTCGTCCCTGACCGCTTGACCGTTCCTCGGTGACCGCCTCGCTGACCGTCACGCTCGGTGGCCATCGGCCTCGAGGACTCCGTCAGCGAGGATCGGGCCCGTGGCGATGCAGACCGGGAACCGAGTTCATGGTTCCGCGACGGCCTGGAGTCGACACCATCAGCCCCGGCGGGGCGGCATGGTAGCTTTGGTGCCCGGCCGGTCGGCTGAGGTTTGCCATTCCCCATCTGCGAGGTCGACGATGTCCCTCTCCCGCAACGACGTCGCCAAGGTCGGGCTCCTCGCCCGCTTGGCCCTCTCCGACTCCGACCTCGACACGATGACCCGCGAGCTATCGTCGATCGTCGGCTTCGTCAGCCAACTCGAGAAGATCGATACCGCAGACGTATCGCCGCTTGCCCATCCGCTCGACACGCAAAACGTCTTCCGTGCGGATGTCCCCAAGCCCTCCCTGACCACCGCGGAGGCGCTGCAGTCGGCGCCCCGCCACGACGGCGAGTGTTTCCTCGTCCCGGCAGTCCTCGGAGACACCGGCGCCGCCTGACGGCCCGGCTCATTTCCTGACGCCCCGGTTGATCGGCTGATTCCGTGATCCCCGCAGACTCCCCCCGAGCCTCGGGCTCCCCCGCCTCCCTGAGCCGCGCACCCGCCATGCAACCCTCCGACATGTCTGCCGTCGACCTCGTCACCGCCGTCCGCCAGGGCGACCTGACGGCCCTGCGGGCCACCGAGGTCTTCCTCGAACGGATCGAACGGCTCGACGGCCAGATCAACGCCTTCCTCGCAGTCGACAGGGAAGGGGCTCTCCGCACCGCCGCCGCGATCGACGCCAAGCGGAAGGCAGGCAAGCCGCTCGGCCCCCTCGCCGGTCTCCCGGTGGCAGTCAAGGACGCCCTGTGCACGTCCGACCTGCCGACGACCTGCGCTTCAAAGATGCTCGCCGGCTTCCGTCCCCCGTACGACGCCGAGGTGGTGGCGCGGCTCCGCGCCGCCGACGCCGTCATCGTCGGCAAGACGAACATGGACGAGTTTGCCATGGGGGGATCAAACGAGAACTCCGCCTTCGGGCCGGTCCACAACCCCTGGGATCTCACCCGAGCACCGGGCGGCTCCAGCGGCGGATCAGCGGCCTGCGTGGCGGCCGACATGGCACCGGTGGCGATCGGCTCCGACACCGGCGGCTCGATCCGGCAGCCGGCGGGCCTGTGCGGGATCACCGGCCTGAAGCCGACCTACGGCCGGGTGAGCCGGCGGGGCCTCGTGGCCTTCGCGTCGAGCCTCGATCAGATCGGCCCGATGGCCCGTTCCGCCGCCGACTGTGCCCTCCTTCTCGAGACGATCGCCGGCCACGATCCCGGCGACGCCACCTCGCTCGACCTCCCCGTCCCTGCCTACGGCACCGATCTCGAGCGACCGCTGGAAGGCGTGCGGATCGGCCGGGTGCCGGCGCACTTCGGGGCCGGTCTCGACCCGGAGGTGGCCCATGCCGTCGAGGAGGCGTTTGCCGCCTTCCGGGCAGCCGGGGCGACAATCATCGACATCGACATGCCGCACGCCGATGCCGGCGTCGCCACCTACTACCTCGTCGCCCCCTGCGAGGCGTCGAGCAATCTGGCTCGCTACGACGGAGCTCACTATGGACATCGGGCCGAGCCCGGGGGCCACCGGGCCGAGCCCGGGGGCGCTCCGGCCTCAGGTGGCGGATTCGAGTCGGCGCTTGTCGAGATGTACTGCCGCAGCCGGGCCGAGGGCTTCGGTCCGGAGGTGAAGCGCCGGATCATGCTTGGCACCTATGCCCTCTCCGCCGGCTACTACGACGCCTACTACGCCAAGGCACTGAAGGTCCGCCGCCTCATCCGCCAAGATTATCTCGACGCCTTCGAGAAGGTCGATCTGATCGGTGGGCCAGTGTCGGCGACGGCGGCCTTCAAGCTCGGCGAGAAGAGCGGCGACCCGCTGGCGATGTACCTCGTCGATCTCTACACCGTCTGCACGAACCTCGCCGGCGTCGGGGGGATCTCGTTCCCCTGCGGATTCACCAAGGGAGGCCTGCCGATCGGCTTCCAGCTCCAGGCCCCGGCCCTCGCAGAGCCGCTCCTCCTCCGGGCCACCGACCGCTACCAGCACCTCACCGACTGGCACCGCCGCCGCCCCGCCATCGCCGCCCGGCCCCGCTGACACACCCGTCGCCACGCCGATCCCCCGGCGTTCCCGACGTCGGCCAAGCCCTCCTCCCGAAGTCCCTCACGAGCGCCCCCGTGACCGCCACACCGACTGCCGCCGCGCCCTTCACCACTGTCATCGGCCTCGAGGTCCACGTCCAACTGCAGACGCGGACGAAGCTCTTCTGCGGCTGCTCTACCACGTTCGGTGCCCCGCCGAACACGCACGTCTGCCCGACCTGCCTCGGGCTTCCCGGGTCGCTCCCGGTGATGAATCGAACGGCCTTCGAGCTTGCCGTCCGGGCGGCATTGGCCCTCGGCTGCAAGATCGCACCGTTCACGAAGTGGGATCGGAAGAACTACTTCTACCCCGATCTCCCCAAGGGCTATCAGATCTCGCAGTTCGACCTCCCCTTCTCGTCGGAAGGCGCCCTCGAGGTGGTCGATCCGAAGGGAGCCCTCTCGAGGAATGTCCGGATCACCCGCGTCCACCTCGAGGAAGATGCCGGGAAGAGCATGCACGACGAGGCGGCCGGCACCGGCGACACGCGGATCGATTTGAATAGGGCAGGCACGCCGCTGTGCGAGATCGTCACCGAGCCCGACCTGCGGTCGCCGCAGGAGGCCCGCGCCTGGCTCAACGAACTCAAGCTGTTGCTCGTTTATCTCGGCGTCAGCGACTGCAACATGCAGGAGGGGAGCCTGCGGGTCGACGCCAACGTCAACCTCCACATCCCCTGCGACGGCGGCCGGATCGCCAAGACGCCGATCGTCGAAATCAAGAACATGAACAGCTTCCGCTCCGTCGAGCGGGCGCTGGTCTATGAAGTCGCCCGCCAGTACGAGGAATGGCAGGCGACGAAGGCCGAGATGGGGAAGACCCCGAAGCAGACCCGCGGCTGGGACGATCCGGCCGGCGTCACCCGGGCCCAGCGGCACAAGGAGGAATCGAGCGACTACCGCTACTTCCCCGAGCCCGACCTCGTGCCGGTGACGGTGTCGGACGAATGGCTCGCCGCCACGCGCGACGCGATGGGCGATCCGCCGTCGGTGCTCCGTGAGAAGCTCGCGGCCACCTGGAAGATCCCCCCCTACGACGCCGATGTCCTCGTCAATCAGGGGCATGAGCTCGTCGCCTACTTTCAGGATCTCGCAGAGCGAGTCGGCGAGGGGAAGGTGGCGAGCAACTGGATGCAGCAGGACGTGCTGCGGACGCTCAACGAGCGCGGCGGCTCGATCGATGCCTTCCCCGTCCGCCCCGCCACCGTTGCCGACATCATCGGCCGGGTGGCGAAGGGAGATTTCGACACCAGCCGGGCCCGGGAGATCTTCGCCGAGGTCCTCGCCAGCGGCCGCACGGTCGACGATGTCGTCGCCTCGATGGGGATCGCCGCGGTCGACGACGACGAACTGATCTCGCTGTGCCGCGAGCTCCTCGCCGAGAACCCGCGCGTCGTCGCCGACGTGAAGGGGGGGAAGGAGCAGGCCGCTGCTGGGCTCATCGGCCAGGCGAAGAAGAAAAACCCGAACGTCAATCCGGGGAAGGTGCGGGCGATGTGCCTCGACCTCATCCGCCGGATGTGAGCATCGCCCCCCAGGCCCCCCGACCGAACCGATTGAGCGCCACAGCCGTATCAGAGCCCATCCCCACGTCACCACCCCCGAAGGTGGTGGCAACGTAGACTCTGACGGACGCGGCCGCCGTGCCGCGCGTCCCACCCGGCATTCTCTTCCGAGGAACCTTGTCATGGCGAAGCAGTTGCTGATCTACGAGTCGGCCGTGCCCTTGAGCTCCGCGGCCCACCGCGATCTCTCTTTCGAGCCGGTCCCCGACTACGCCTTCGCCTCCGGCATCAACGCGGTGCCGCTGACGGCGATCGAGATTCTCGCCGCCGCCTCCGAATACGCGATCGTCTTCACCGCCTCCGGTGATGACGTCATGCCTGTGGCAGTGCTCGGCGTCCGCTCGCACCAGAATCTCTACGTCTCCGCCGACGCCCGCTGGCAGGCGAAGTACGTGCCGGCCTTCGTCCGCCGCTATCCGTTCGTCTTCTCCGCGAGCCCCGATCAGAAGACGCTCACGCTGTGCATCGACGACACCCACCCCGGCTTCAACACCGACGGCCGTGGCGAGCGGCTCTTCGACGCCGACGGCAAGCCGACGGCCTACGCCGGGAGGGTGCTCGACTTCCTCAAGGAATACCAGACGCAGTTCGAGCGGACGCGCGTCTTCGGCAGCCACTTGAAGGAACTCGGGCTCCTCGAGCCGATGGAGGCGATCGTCTCCCTCCCCGGCGGCGAGCAGGTGCCCCTCCGCGGCTTCCTCGGCGTCTCGCGGGAGCGTCTCCGGGCCCTCGACGGTGACAAGCTCGAGTCGCTTGCGAAGACCGACGAACTCGAGCTCGTCTACCTCCACCTCGCGTCGATGCGCAACTTCAACGACGTCAAGGACCGGTTCGTGGGGGCGATGGCAACCGCCCCTGCCTCTGAGGCTGCCGATGAGCCGGATCTTGCTGCCTCCCCGGCCTGACGCCCTTCATGCGTGACGACGTGCGCGACGTTCCCCGCTCCCGTGCTGCTCCGGCCCCGACTGACCTCCGTCCGTCGGGGCCGGACTCTTGCGCCGCCTCCCTGGCCGCGTGGGACCGCGAGCATGTCTGGCATGCGTTCACGCAGATGCAGGAGTATGAGCCGCTCCTCATTGAGTCAGGCGAGGGCTGCACGCTCATCGACAGTGACGGCCGCCGCTATCTCGACGGCTCGGCGAGCATGTGGTGCAACGTCCACGGCCACGGCCATCCGCGGCTCGATGCGGCGCTGCTTTCCCAGGCCGGCAGAGTGGCCCACACGACAAACCTCGGCCTCTCCAACCCGACCACGATCGAGTTTGCCCAGCGGCTCGTCGAGGTGGCGCCGCCTGGCCTCGACAAGGTGTTTTTCACCGGCGACGGCTCGAGCGCCATTGAAGCGGCCCTGAAGATGGCCTTCCAATATTGGCTCCAGGCCGACCCGCCGCGCGAGGGGCGGACGAAGTTCGTGGCGATCGGCGAGGCCTATCACGGCGACACCCTCGGCGCCGTGGCCGTCGGCGGGGTCGACCGCTTCACCTCTGTTTTCGCGCCGCTGACGTTCGAGCCGATCCGGCTCCCCAGCCCCGGTGGCGTCTGCCCGTCGTCCGGCCGGCCGGCGCCGACCCTCGGCGAGTCGCTTGCGCTCCTCGAGCGGGTGCTTGTCGAGCATGCCGGAAACGTCGCGGCGATGGTGATGGAGCCGGTGATGCAGGCGGCGGCGGGGATCTGGATCCACCCCGAGGGGTATCTGCGCGGCGTCCGCGAGCTGACGAAAAAGCATGGCGTGCTCCTGATCCTCGACGAGGTCGCCGTCGGCTTCGGCCGCACCGGCACGATGTTCGCCTGCGAACAGGAAGGGGTCGTGCCCGACTTCCTCTGTCTCGCCAAGGGGCTCACGGCCGGCTATCTGCCGATGGCGGCGACGCTCACCACGGCCGAGGTGTGGAAGGCGTTCCTCGGCACCTACGCCCAGCGACGGTCGTTCTTCCATGGTCACACCTACGGCGGCAATCCGCTGGCGGCCGCCGTCGGGCTCGCCTCGCTCGACCTGTTCCGCGACGAGGCCGTCCTCGAATCACTGCCGCCGAAGATCGCCAGGCTCAAAATCCATCTCGAGCGGATCGCAAAGCTCGGCGCCGTCGGCGCCGTGCGGCAGTGCGGGCTTGTCGGCGGCATCGATCTGGTGGCCGACAAAGCGTCGCGGCGCGCCTACCCCTGGCAGGAGCAGCGGGGGATGAAGGCCTGCCTTGCCGCACGGCAGCACGGCGCGATCCTCCGGCCGCTCGGCGACGTCGTCGTCATCTGGCCGCCGCTGTCGATCACCCTCGACGAGCTCGACGCTCTCTGCGCCGCCACCGAAGCCGGCATCCGCGCCGCCACGGAATGACGGGGCCCTGCGTGCCTACTGCACGACCGACTTGCTGCCGTCGGCGGAGCCGCCGATGGGCGCCCCTTCGGGGAGCGGGCGCCCGGCGGTGGGGAGGCCGCGGCGGTGAAGCTCCTCGCGGACGGTGCGGAAGGCCTCGAAGCTGTCGGGGTAACACCACAGCGTCACCGCCGTCTCCGGCGTGATGTTGGCCATCACGCGCTGGAACTTCGAGCCGGGCCGCAGCGCCTCTTCCGGCGTCTCCCCGAGGAACTCCTGCATCGGCCGAACGACCCACTCGCGCGAGCGAATCAGCACCTGCCCGCGGGCTTGGTCGACGCGGGCCTCGATGACGTAGTCGAGTGAGAAGCCCTGGATCGGACCGACCGTCTCGATCCGGTTTTGAAGATTGGCGATCCCCGCCCCCTTGCGCTGCGTCTGCGCCTTCGCCATCTCGAACAGCTCCGTGAGCGGGATGTAGGCGATCCGACCGGCATCGAGCCGGAAGTGGAGCTCGTCGCCGGTGACCGTCCGCCCGATCGGCGTCGGATAGGCGAGGACCTCCTTTGTCGTCGCCGGGAGATGGGCGAGCCCCTCGAGCTCGAGCGAGCATTTCTCGATCTCGACCTCGAGCTGCTTCCGCCGCGCCATCGACTCCGCCGCCCGCACCCGGACGCCGTCGACATCCTGCTTGCGGAGCTCCACCTCGAGCTTCGCCGCCGAGACGGCTGTCGCCAGATGGATCCGCGCCTCGGCGGCGCCGGCAGCGGCGGCCTGGATCGAGCGTCCATGGGCGGCCAGCTCCGAAATCCCGTTCTCCGCGGTGGCCAGCTCGATCTCGAGCTGACCGAGCTCACGCTCGAGCTCCTCCGCCTTGGCGCTCGCCTTCGGGACGGCCTCGAGGCCTATCTGGCCGACGCGGCCTCCGATCACCATCACGAGGATGATGAGGATCCCGACGATGTTCGTCACGACGTCGAGGAACGAATCCTGACCGGCAGACGAGAGTTCTTCCGGCTTGGGACGGGCCATGACGGTGGGTCTCGCGACGGCAGGGAACTCTTGAAACTGGTCGGAACGACGGCGGCCCGGCGATCACTTGAGGGGCAGGTTGTACGACGCACGCTGGACCGGCGGGAGTGGCTCGACCCGCTCTTCCTTCGCGTCGCGCGGGCGGACATCGATGCCGCTGTCGGCGAGGAGCCGTTCGAGATCGTCACGGCGCGACTGGCCGTCGCTGGTTGCCGAAAGGACGAGCTCCGGTCGCCAGTACATCCGGTCGCCGGCGAGTCCCCAGCCCTTCACCTTCGTGTGGAGCGCGCCGACGAACGGATCGATGGCCGAGGCGGTGTCGCCATCAATCGGGACGCGCGTCTGGATCCGCCGGCCGGCGTCGTCGAGGATCCGGAACTCGTTGAGCCCACACTCGACGCGGATCGGCCGGGTGAGGGGCACAGGACTGTCGTTGGTGGCAAGACTCGCCCAGTTGGCCCCGCGGCTGTTGGCCAGCGACCCACTGCCGCCGCCACCGGCTCCGCCGCCGCCGACGCTGAGCATGCCGGGCATCGAGACATCGCCACCGGCTCCACCACTGGCTCCACTCGCTGAGCCACCGAGGCCAACGTTGCCCGATCCGGCGCCGCCCGCCGTCGCGCCGCTTGCCGCACCATTGGCCGCTCCACCAGCGGCGCCTCCGGCAGCACTGCCGGCAGCCCCGCCGGCAAACGTCGAGCCCGCGGCACCATACCTGCTCCCACCAGCGCCACCAGCTTCACCACCGGGCTCTCCTGTGCTAGCGGCGTTCGCGGTGCCCGTCTGACCAGGCTGGCCGGCGAGCCCCGCATTCCCGAAGGCGCCCCCGGCTGTGCCTGGCGTCCCTTCTGGTCCATTTCCTGCCATCCCGCCGCCATCGCCTTGGACGGTGCCCCCAGGGCTCCCGGCGCCGCCGCCAGCCCCGCCCCCCATGCCCCGGCCTGAGGCGAGGATCGCATCGCCAGCCGGATCGTCAGGAGTGCCCGCTGCCGACAGGAACGGCCGCCCCGCAGCGACGCCGTCGCCCCCGGTGCCACCGGCTTCCTGACCACCACCGCCTCCACCGGAGCCTGAGCCGTCGCCCGATCCGGCGCCTGCCAGACCCGAAGAATCGCGAGCATTGCCGGCAGCGCCCGCAGCCACACCCGGCCCGCCGCCATTGAAGGATTGGCCCCCGCGACTGCCACCGGGCGTCGGTGCCCCGCCGGCGGGCTGATCCTTCCATTCAAACTGCGACTGGTCGCCGAGGACGCTCGGGCCGCCGTTCTCAACCACGCCGCCGCGGGTCGGAGCGGCACGGTACTGCCGCTGTGGCTTGGCGGGGCGCTGCGGATGCGTCTCGGCGAGCCACTGCAGCCGGCGACGCGATTCTTCGATCGCCCGGTTCTCCGCTTCGGCGATTGCGACGTCGGGCGGAGGATAGGCGATCGTCCAGTCGTCCTCGATGAGCTGGTAGCCGAACTCGTTCCCCCACGATGAGATGGCTTCGCGGGCCGCGTAGTAGGCCATCACGCCGGAGGGACGAACGAGGAGGAGCGGATACGGCTGCGACGCGGGATCGCCAGGATTGGGAACGGTGCGCGCCATCTGCTCGCGGGCCGCGCGGAGGGCGCTGGCAAGAGGATTGCCCGGCCCCGGCGGGCCGTCAAAATCCCCTGGCGTGAGCCGGATCCCCTCCGGCTGGAGGAAGACACCATCGACGCAGCATTCGATGTAGAGCGGGCGGCGGTGGGTGCCATGCTTGCCGATGTACGGCACGACGGCGTAGGCGGCCGGCCGGGTTGCCTGATCGGCGCGGGCCTTGTCAACCGACTCGCGGGCATTGGTGAGCTTGACTTCGAGCGCGGTGAGGTCGGAGGCATCGGCGACCTTCGCCTCGCTTTCAAGCGCCTCGACGATGCCGACAAGGCGGGCGAGCTCATCCTCGAGCTCGCGTGTGTTCTCCTCGATCCCCGCAAGCACCATCCGGGCCCGGGAGAGATCGTCGTTGGTCTTCTGCCGGACGCCATCGAGCTGATCGCGCCGCCAGCGGGCATTCTCCCGGGCGAGCTCGAGCTCTTCGATGGCTGCCTCGGCCTCACGGATCCCGGCCTGCGAGGCGGAGCGGCTGAAGAGCACCAGGAGCACGAGAAGTGCGCCCATCGTGCACAGCAGCACGGCCAGGAAGGGGAACAGCGAGATCGTCGGCGCGGCGGCGGGGGTGCGACGGCTCATGCGGCCCTTCTCGAACGCGGGAGAGCGTGGAGCTCGACGCGGCGCGGCTCGGCGGCCCCGTCAGCGGCCCTACCCGCGAGGAGCTGGACGGCGGCGGAGAGGGTCGCGAGCGTCTCGTCGAACCGGCCCGTGGCGGTGAGCGCGGAGAGGTTGTTCTCGAGGGAGCGTTCCAGATCGGTAACGTCGCGGGTGGCATCGACAACCCGCTCGAGAAGCTCGGTCTGGTCGGCGAGCGCCTGCTGGTGGCGTTCGAAGCCCTCCATGGCCGTGGTCAGGGCCTCGGCAGCCTTGGCCCAACGATCTTCCCGCTGGCTCGTGACATGGGCCTGGGCACGCACGAGCGACTCGCTCCATTGCGAGAGGCTCGAGCCGAGCGAATCGGAGAGCGCCGAGCGGAGCTCCTGGCCGCTGGCCGCCACGGCGCGGGAGAGGCTGCCGGAAGCCGCCTCCTCGAGCGCCCGCCAGGAATGCTCCTGGGCCTGGAGGAGCTTCTCGGAGCTGCGCGACACGGCCTCCGAGAGCTTCGCCAGCGCCACCGCCGTGCCGTCGTCGGCCGCAACGGACTGGAAGCGACCCGCCAAGCCGATCCAGGCCGTCGAATCGACGCGCGTGAGGAGCCGCTGCTCGGCCCGGTCGACGAAGAACTGGATCAGCATCAGCACCATCGACAGCGCCAGGGCCGTGGCCGTGGTGTCGAACGCCACACCGAGCCCGGCGACGACGCCCGAGATGTTTTCCAGCTGCGTGGGCGAGAGATTGGCGATCGCCTCAGTGATCCCGATGACGGTGCCGAGAAAGCCCATGATCGGGATCGCCCAGATCACGAACCGCACCAAGCCGTAGCTCTGCCCCGCCCGCGCGGCATCGAGATCGGAGAGGTATTTGAGATGGTCCTCGAGGCCCTCGGCCGAGCCGGTGCGGACGACGAGATCGAGCGCCTCGCGGAGCCGGCGAATGAGGTATCCGTCGTCTTCGGTCTCAGGAAGCTTCGCCTGGAGCCCGGTCGCCTCGTCGGGCTGTTGGCCGCCGGTGGGGATCGAGTCGAGGAGCGGCTCATCGACGTGAGCGGCCTGACGGCGAACATCGAGCCACTTGAGCGCGAGCGCCGAGAGACCGACGGTGAACATCACCGTCTCGACGTATTCGACCCAGTGGCCGGCGAGATAGCGGATCGTGCCGGCATGCTTGATCACACCGCCATGAATGAGGGCGAAGAAGCAGAAGGCGAGCGCTCCGCCCCAGAGGAGCGGCGAGCGAATGAGACTCGTGGTGAAAGACTTCAAGTACGACACCCGATGCACCTCCCAAGCAGGCTGACCAAGGCTGTCCGGAGCGACTGCGCCTGTATTCCGCGCCACCGATACGACCCTTTCCATCGGTAGGGTCTGCCTGACCGATTGAATCGAAAGACCGCGGCGGGGGAAATGGCAGCTGGACGAATGCGACCGGGCAACCTGCGGCAGATGGCGAACCCGGTGTTGGCAGCCGGGAGCCATTGCCTCTGACTCCCCCGACGGCCTACCCTCCCGCCACCGGAGCCCCGACGTGTCCCCGCACCCACGTGCCCCCGGACCGAGACCACCTTCGATGGAGCCATCCCCGATGCCCAGCCAGCGTCCACCCCTCGCCACGCTCCTGGGGAAACCGTCGCTCCTCCCGCTCCTCCCGCTCCTCCTCGGGGTCGCGGTCACGCTCGCCGGAGGGGGAATCCTCGCCGCCCAGCAGCGGGGGACGCGGCCCGCGGTCGCCGGCGCGGTGGGGGATGGGACGGCGCCGCTGTGGATCAGCGCCAACTCGCTCGACGACGGCCGCCAGTTGCTTGTCGTCATCGATCCACAGACGAAGAACGCCGCCGTCTACCACGTTGAGGGCGCGACCGGCTCCCTCACCCTGCGGAGCACGCGGAACATCGCCTGGGATCTCCTCGTGCCGGAGTACAACGCCCAGGAGCCGCGCCCGGCCACCCTCAAGAAGATGCTCGAGGTCGGCGCGGAAGGTGTCCCGGCTGGGCAAACTCGACCGTGACCGGCTCTGCCGGCCATTCCGGAGGCGCCCGGCGCGGACGGGATCGTGGACTTCAACGCGGGATTCGTCGACACTGACGTTGGAGAGATCCCCCGTTCCCCGCACCCGTCAAGGCAGCCATGGCCGGCAAGTTCATGTCGCCCGAGGAAGCAGCCCGGCTCCTCGGCGTTTCCGTCGACGAAGTCAATCGCCTCGTCGATCGTAAAAAACTGTTCCCGATGCGCGACGGCGCCACGAACAAGTTCA
>CAMARC010000077.1 GCA_945860405.1 Candidatus Kuenenia stuttgartensis
GCCGCATCTTCGGGTTCCAGCGGCTGGCACGATGGCCAAAGTGCACGCCGGCTTCGATCAGTTCCTGGGCCAGGACGTTCGACACGCTCATCACTCGTGGGGTGGGGAGAAAGGGTGCAGGCGGACGGAGCCTCGACGGACCTCCGCGATCGCGGGAGCAGTCCCGCAAACTATTCGTATTTTCCGGTCCATGTCAACGCTCACCTGCCAGGACCGGCCGTGAAGGGGCATCGCCACGCTCACCGCTTGAATCGTCCCGGCGGGCCAAACTACACTTGTGCAAGTCTGCGGATGCCGTTTTCGGCCTGTTTTCGCCATTTTGCGAAACCAAGGCCCCGGTGACGATCCAATCCCAGGGCCGGGGAAACCCCGGTCTAGCCGACGGTTTTTCTGTCGGATTCCCTGGTTTTTGAAAGGAATCGCCGGTTATTTCAGACGGATTCCGTGCCGATCCTCCCTTTCGCGACCGCCGTATCCCCCCGAAACAGCCCCGTCTTTCGCTCCACACGCCCCTTTTCGGCACCGCCAACCTTTCCTTCCTTCCTTTCATCCCTCCGGTCTCCCCATGCGTCACGTCCTTTCGGCCACCGTCCAGAACGTTCCTGGCGTGTTGGCCCACGTCTCGGGCATGCTCGCCTCCCGGGGGTACAACATCGACAGCCTCGCCGTCGGTGAAACCGAGGATCGGCGGTTTTCCCGGATGACGTTTGTCCTCCGCGGTGATGACCGTGTCCTCGATCAGGTCCGGCGACAGCTCGAGAAGATCGTCACCGTTGTCCGCGTCGATGACATCAGCTCGCGGAATTATGTCGAGCGCGACTTGATGCTCATCAAGGTTGCCGCGACTGCCGGATCGACCCGGACGGAGGTCAAGGAGCTTGCCGAGGTGTTCCGTGGAAGGGTGGTCGACGTCGCGGCCGACAGCGTCGTCGTCGAAATCTCCGGGACCGAAAAGAAGATCGAGGGCTTCATCGAGCTGATGCGGCCGCTTGGGATCCTCGAGCTCGTCCGCACCGGCCGGATCGCGATGGTGCGGGGGAGCCCGCCGACCCGTGAGCTCACCGAGGCGGCCGACGGTGCCCGCCCCGCAGACGATGCGTCGGTTCGTGAATCGCTCGCCTGATTCGCCGCCTCATTCACTTTTTGGGGGCGTTCGGGCCTGTTGCCCCGCCGTCCCATTCGGTTCTCCGTTCATACCCCGTCCCATTCTCGCCCCCTAAGCCTGATCCCGAGGAGTGATCCCTTGCCCGCCACGATCTATTACGACGCCGACGCTGATCTCAAGGCCCTCGATGGCAAGACCATCGCCATCATCGGCTACGGCAGCCAGGGTCACGCGCAGGCCCAAAACCTCCGTGACAGCGGGCTCAAGGTCGTCGTCGCCCAGCGGCCGGGCGGGCCGAACTACGACCTCGCCAAGAAGCACGGCTTCGAGCCGATGAGCGTCGAGGATGCGGTCAAGCAGGCCGACCTGATCAACATCCTCCTCCCCGACGAACTCGCCGCCGACGTCTACAAAGCGTCAATCAAGCCGAATCTCAAGAAGGGTGCCGTGCTGATGGCCAGCCACGGTTTCAACTTCCACTTCGGGCAGATCGAGCCCCCTGTCGGCCATGACGTGATGCTCGTCGCCCCGAAGGGCCCGGGGCATCTCGTTCGCAGCGAGTACGTGAAGGGGGGCGGCGTTCCCTGCCTCATCGCGCTCGGTGCCGGGGCTTCGCCTGAGACCAAGAAGCTCGGCCTCGCGTACGCCAAGGGGATCGGCGGCACCCGTGGCGGCGTCATCGAGACGACGATTGCGGAGGAGACCGAGACCGACCTCTTCGGCGAGCAGGTCGTCCTCTGCGGCGGCGTCTCGGAGCTCATCAAGGCGGGCTTCGACACGCTCGTCGACGCTGGCTACCAGCCGGAGATGGCCTACTTCGAGTGCCTCCACGAGATGAAGCTCATCGTCGACCTCCTCTATCAGGGCGGCCTCGAGTACATGCGTTACAGCATCTCGAACACCGCCGAGTATGGTGACTACACCCGCGGCAAGCGGATCATCACCGACGAGACCCGCGCGGAGATGAAGAAGATCCTCGAGGAGATCCGCTCGGGCGAGTTTGCCCGCGACTGGATCCTCGAGAACCGTGGCGGAGCGGCGATGTTCAAGAGCACCCGCCGCCGCGAGCGCGAGCACAAGCTCACCGAGACCGGCCGCAATCTCCGCAAGATGATGAAGTGGATCGAGGCGAAGGAAGTCTGAGGACTTTCTCGTCCGCGACCCGAGGGAACGCCCAGGGTTCCCCGGGTCGGCACGGACCGTGCCGTATGAATCGAGTCTCGAGTCGTCGTAGGTGTGTCGCCAAAAGAACCGGGAGAGCCGATATGACCCCCGAAGAACGCCAGTCGCGGACGCTCTATGATCAGCTCGCTCCGGGGGACCGGGTCGAGGTGATCCATGGTGTCCAGATCGGCTCGAGCGCCGCTTGGAGCACGACGACGGTGGGAAAGGTGTTGCGGCGCGAGCGTCGTCGCCACGGCCTCCACTTCCGCCGCAATGCCGACGACAAGGTCTTCAGCGACGTCCTCATCCTCTCCCGCGATGACGGCGAACTCACCACGGTGACAATCGACGAGTACACGCAGCTTCGGAAGCTGTAAGAGCAAGGCTCAGGGCCGGAGGCCCGGGTGTCGTGTCAGCGGGCGGACGCCCGCCAAGCGAACACGAGCCGGACGCTCGTGGTTCGCGTGAAGCTCCCGAGTACACGCAGCTGCGGAAGCTGTAAGAGCAAGGCTCAGGGCCGGAGGCCCGGGTCCAAGCCACGCTTGAGCATCGGGGTCGCCCGTGCCCCGTCGCCGGACTACCCAAAGGCCATCCATGGCCTCGGCTCTCTCCGCGCCGCTTGCGCTTTCGCCCTCCTATCCTGCGCTGACCGGCGAGGCCGGCTCTCGGAGCACGGGCGACCCCTCGCGATGTCCCTGGGATGGTTCAGGGCCGGGTGCCCGCAAAGCGACCGAGCCGGACGCTCGTGGTTCGCGTGAAGCCTCAGCGTCAGGCCACGCGGGCGATGACGCACTTGAGGTATTCCCCCTCGAGGCAGCTGGCGCTCACGGGGTGATCGGGGGCGGCGCCGCGGCACTCGAGCATGGCGATCTGGCGGCCGCTCCGCTGGGCTACGACGGAGAGCATCTCGAGGAAGTCGTCGCGCGAGACGCTCCCGGAGCAGGAACAGGTGACGAGGATCCCCCCCGGCTCGAGGAGATCGACCGCGACACGGTTGATGCGGTGGTAGGCGCGGAGGGCCTCTTCGATGGCGCCGCGGCTGCGGGCAAACTTCGGCGGATCGAGGATCACCATCCCGAACTTCTCGCCCGCAGCGGCCAGGCTGTCGATTCGCGCGAACGCGTCGGCTGTCTCCACCGTGACGTTCGCAGCGCCGTTGAAGTCGGCGTTGGCTCGGGCAAGAGCCGTCGCCTTGGCGCTGCCGTCGACGGCGAGCACGCTCCTGGCGGCGCCAGTGACAGCGCAGGTGACGGCGAAGCCGCCGGAGTAGCAGAAGAGATCGAGGACGCGGCGGTCGCGGGCAAGGAGCGCGGCGGCGCGACGGTTTTCACGCTGGTCGAGGTAGAAGCCGGTCTTTTGCCCCTCGGTGAGATCGACGCCCCAGGAGAGGTTGCCCTCGCGGATGAACACCGGCCCGTCCGGCGCGGTGCCGCGGATGACCCGGTCGGGGAGATGGAGCCCCTCGAGCTTCGAAAGGCCCCGATCGGCGCCGCGGAGGAGGATCCCAGCCGGGTTGACGGCCTCCTCGAGGGCGTCGCAGATCGCGTCGATCCGGCCCGCCATCGCCAAGCTCGTCACCTGCACGGCGAGATGGTCGCCGTAGCGATCGACGATCAAGCCGGAGAGGTCGTCCCCTTCGCTGTTGATCAGCCGCGCGGCGCCAGCCCGATCGTCGAGCCCGAGCGTCCGCCGCAGGGCAACGGCAGCCTGAATCCTCGCTCGCCAGAAGGGGGCGTCGAGCGGCACGCCTGAGTCGAAGGCGTAGAGCCTGACGCGGAGCCGGCTCGAGGCGTTCCAGATTCCCCGGGCGATGAACCGCCCTTCATGCGTAGCTAGGTCGACAACATCGCCGTCGGCCGGCGTCCCCTCGACCCGTTCGATGGCGGTGTCGAGCACCCAGGGATGACGGCCGAAGAACGGTCGGGCCCGCTTCGCCTTCACCAGCACCGTCGCCGTGGGGAGGCCGGGCTCGTCGACGCGGCGGGCCGTCGGCGGCGGAGGCGGCTCCGCGGCGGGGCCGTCGTCGCGACGGCGGCCCTCGGGGCGGGAGTCGTGCGGACGGCGGTTGTCTTTGGCATCGTGCCGTGGGCCCGATCCCGGCTTCCTACCGGGGCGGCGCCTGCCTTCAGGCATGCACGACCTGCTTCGATTGCCCGGGGAGGACATGGGGGGGCGGAAGTTCGTCGCTCCCCGAATCTTCCTTCACGGTGGTTCGGCCGTTGCGACGGGCTTTGTTGCGTTCGATCCGCAACACGCTCCAGCTGAACACGGCGCCCAAGGGGCCGGAGAGGAGGGCGGGCATGAGGACGAGGTTGCCGACCAGGGCGATCGTCAGCATCGCGAGCATCATGTAGCCGAACCGCTGCGTCGGGCCGAACGGCGAGAGCGAGAACACCGATAGGCCGATGCCGATCACGCCCCAGCTCTGGTACATCGCCCGGGCACAGCCCTTGTAAGCGAGCATCGTCGCCTGCTTGCGGTCGAGCCCGTCGGCGATCCCGCGGCGGAACCAGAGCATGAAGTGGACGACGTCGTCGACGGTCACACCGAGCGCCACGCTCGGCGCCATCACGGTGCCGATGTCGATGAGGAGATGGCCGTCGGCATAGGCTTTGAG
This sequence comes from Candidatus Kuenenia stuttgartensis, assembly GCA_945860405.1. Classification (GTDB taxonomy): domain Bacteria; phylum Planctomycetota; class Planctomycetia; order Pirellulales; family UBA1268; genus QWOP01. The sequence continues at coordinate 4,887 of CAMARC010000077.1, forward strand.
GAGGTGGTTGCCCCAGCCCATCGCTCCGAACACCATCACCGCGGGGAAGGCGGCGGGGAGAAGGAGAACGAGGCCCGCCGACGCTGCCCGACAGAGGAGGATCATCACCGCGACGATGATCGCGAAGTCCCAGATGAAGCCGATCTTCAGGCCGTCGAGGAGCGAGTGCTGCGCCTTGTAGACCAGCGGCACGAGCCCCGTGTAGTCGACCGTAACGCCGTCGACTCCCTTCTCGACCAAGCGGGCGAGGATCGGGTCGATCTTCGTCTGGAGATCAGCTTTGAAATCGGCGTAGTCGACTTCCTTGACGGCACTGACGCGGGCGCTGATCCGCCACAGCTCCTGCTCACGGCCATCGTCGAGGACGGCGTCGCGGAGGTAGTCGCCGGCGAGGAAATCCTCGCGGTGGGCGAGGAGCCTCCTGTTGAGGACGTTGCGCTTCGTGCGGGCACCGAGGCCAAAGGCCCGGGCTGCCGCTCCGCCGATCCCCTCGCCACCGTCGCCCGTGTCGAGGCTCCGGCCGAAAGTCACCGTGGAGAGCGAGCTCCCCACCTCGCCGAGCAAGCCGATCTCCGACTGGATCTCGCCGACGAGTTCCATCCGTTCGAGAAAGTTGAGCGGGCAGGTCTTTTGATCGATGCGGACGAGGATCTCCATCGGCACCAGCGGGCCGAGATGGGTCTCGAGCCAGCGGTAGTCCTCGCGGATTCGGGCCTTGGGGGAGAACAGCCTCATTAGCTGCACACTGCTCTCCACCTTCGTCATCCCGTAGCCGACACCAGCCATCACCAGGAGGCAGGCGGTGGCCACGAGGCCGTTATTGCGGGTGACCCACTCGCCGGCACGCCACCAGCGGCTGTTCTCCATCGAGCTCAGATCGGTTCCTTCGCCGTCTCCGGTCGAATTGCCGACGAGCTTGGGTGGGAAAAGCTCGAGGGCCGCAGGCATGAAGAAGACGAGGATCAGGAAGCTCAGCACGACGCCGATCGCCGAGAAGATGCCGAACATCCGAATCGGCACAAGCTCGCTCACCGCCAGCGTCGCCAGGCCGATGGCGGTCGTACCGGTGGCCAGCGACAGTGGCAGGAGGGCGTGATGCACCGAGCGTCCGGCGGCCCCCTCTTGGATGCCGGTTTCGGCGATCTGGTCGCGGTAATAATTGGCCAGATGGATCGCCCCGCTGGTGGTGGCGACGTACACCAGCGACGGCATGGTGAGGAGGATCGCGTCAACGGGGTAGCCGGAGTACCAGACCACCGCCAGGCTCGCGAACATGCTGTACACGCCGGAGGCGAGCACGAGCCCGACGAGCAGTTTGCTCTTCAGGCTCCACCAGCTGACGAAGAATCCAACGACGAGCGAAAGCCCGAACAGGATCGTGACGCTCGTCTGCCCGGCCTTGTCGATCGAGACGTTGTCGACCGGAGGGCCACCCATGTGGAGCGATGCAGCCGGAATGCCGCATTCCTTCGTCGCCACTTCCTGGATGGTGTCGATGGCGCCGTGGAGATTGGCGCGGGCGGTGTCGGAGAGGGTGAGGACGAGGCAGGTCTGACGCAGATCGGTGTCGTCTGGGAGCGCTTCGCCCGTGGCCGACTTCGGCGGCGCACCGATGATCGCTCCAGTGAGACGCTCGATCGCCTCCTCGCGGTCGAGGTTGAGCGGTTCGGCCATCATCAGATCGACGGCCCTGGGGCCTGTCTGGGCCGACTTGTAGTAGAGCGGCCGGTCGATCCGGGAGGCTTCCTCTGGCGGGGGGAGGAGTTTCTTCGCCAGCAACTCCAGCCGGGGATCGGCCATCGTGCAGCCGTCCCACGAGACGAGGATGAACTCCTCGCCGGCGAAGTTGCGACGGAAAAACCGGTAGACCTGGGTCTCCGGGTATTCCAGCGGCAGCCAGCCCTTGACGTCGTTGCGGTTGTTCCCCTTCGCCTTGATCGCCCCCACCAACACCAGTGGCAGCAGGAACAGCAGGACCGCCATGATCGCTACGCTGTACCGCTGGTAGAAGTTGTTGCGGGAGTGCGTCATCTCGCCGTGGTTACCCGGGGCCGAGGGACAGGCTGAAGCTCAGGAAGCGGTGTCCGAACACGCAACCGTACAGGGCAAAGGCCAGCCAGTCCATATCGCTCGCCTCTGCCGAAGCAGCGTTCTGATCCAATCGACAGCGCGCAAGTGATTCTGAGCGAAGAACTTCCGTCGTGTGCAGGGTTTCCCCAGCCGGTACAGCCTGCCCTCCCCGCCAGGAGGAAATTGGGCGAAAGAGGGAAAGAAATCCCCTCTTAATAGGGGGTTGTAGTCAGTCCGACGGATTTCGCCGGCGGCCGTGCGGCCGGGAGGATCAGGGATGGGGGGCGTCCGTGGCCTGCGTGCGCTCGGTCGACGAGAGGGCCTTGTGGCTTCCGTCGCAGAAGGGCTTCCGGTCGGAGTGGCCGCAGCGGCACAGGGCCACAGGCCGGCCGTCGTCGGGGAGGGGGTATTCCTGGCCCTTGTGATCGGTGACCCGCAGGCCGATGCCGAGCGCCACGCTGTCGGGGGAGATCTCGACGACGAGCGGACCCTCGAGCCGACAGCGCACCGTCACGCTGCGGGGGGGAAGCGGGCGCTTCGGGTGGCCCGAGGTGGGAGGGAAATTGTCGGGGGTCATGGCGAAGGCCGAGGCGTGAGCAGGCTGTGGATAAAGTGCCGGCCCGACCGCACGAGGCGGTCGCGAGTGCGTAGCACTCGAGAAAACCGGAGGTTTTCCAAGTGGAAACAGGTCATGGATGACTTTTTCCACGGGTAGTCAGGGTCTGACGGTCTCCGCCGGCTGCTCCTCCGCTTCTTCCCCGTCGGCCCCCTCGGCGCCGAAGCCGGGGCCGAGTTCGTTCGGGGATGGCGGGCGGAAGCCGACTGGTTCGGGGCTCGGCGCCGGGGGGGGGCGGCGGGTAGCGAGGGCGATGTTTACCACCGCGGCAAAGACGACCCCGGCGAGGAGCGCGGCGGCAAAGCCTCCCCACAGCCGGGCGGAGGGATGGGGGGGAGCGGGGGCGCCGAGATCCTCCCGGGCTTCGGCCACGTCCTCGGCGACGCGATCCGACTCGATCCGCGCCCATTCCTGGTCCACGGCAGCCTCGTCGACGCTCGGTGTCGAGGCCCGGGGCTGGCCCGAAAAGCGCGCGGCAGGGGGAGGGGTTCCCGGTGAGGTGGGGCGCTTGGGCATGGGGAGACCTGGGGGAGGCGGAGGTCAGCGGCGGTTGGGAGGAGTCTGCATCCGGGGATGGCGCTCGTCAAAATTCCCCCCGGCAGCCGTGGGCCCCGAGCCGTCGGGGGTGCCGTTCCACGGTCGTCGCGGCGGTTGGCGGCTGATCCACCACCACAGCCCGGCGGCCAGGGCGAGGAGGATGATCGACACGACCTGCGAGATCGAGAACGGCGTGCCGAGGGCGGGGGCCTCGTCGATGCGGATCATCTCCAAGAGGAATCGTGAGATCGGGTGGAGGGTGAGCGTGAGCGCGAAGACGGCCCCGTCACGCTTGGCCAGCGGCGTGTAGGCGACCGCCAGCCAGGCGAGGATCGCGGCGTCGATCGTTGCGTAAAGCTGGGCGGGGTGGATGGGGAGGCTCCATGGTCGCGGGCCTGCGAGTGCCGCCGGAATCAGTCCCCGGGCCGCCTGATCGAGCCAGGGGGGGCTGTCGGGAGGGAACCGCACGGCCCAGGGAAGATCGCAGGGGCCGCCGTAGCAGCAGCCGTTGAGGAAGCAGCCGATCCGGCCGATCGCCAGTCCGAGGAGCAGGCCCGGGGCGATGCAGTCGGCCAGTCGCGGCAGGGACAGGCCCCGCCTGACGGCGAACCGCCACGCCGCGATTGCGGCGGTGGGAATGGACCCGAAGACGGTCAGCCCTCCCGCGGCGACATTGAGCACGCCCGGGAGCCCCGAGAGAAGACTCCGCCCCGGTGGAAAGAACTGGTCGTGGTATTCGAGGACATGGAACAGCCGTGCCCCGACGATGCCCCACAGAAAGACCTCGAGCCCGAGGGCGAGGATCGTGTCAGCGTCGTAGCCGGCATGGCGGCCGCGCTGGATCGAGAGCCATGTCCCCGCCGCTGCCGCCAGGAGAAGCATCACGCCATAGCCGCGCACCGGCACGCCAACGCCGTCGTCGAGCGCCGGAAGCAGCCAGAGGATCATCGCGCCGGCGAGCGCCAGCGGAAACCCAAGACCGAGCAGGGCCTCGCGGGCGCCGCTCCGTCGCCAGGCGACGAGGAGCCCGATGCCACCGGCCACGGCCCACAGCGCCAACAGCAGGCCCTGGCCGAACAACGGCCATTCCCAGAGGCGCGTAGGGATGTGGAAGAGCGTCGAATGCACGGCGAAGGGATCCCGGTCGGGGCGGCTGCCCGGCAGCCGGATCGTTTTTGGAGGACTCTTTCCACCGACAGTTCAGCGACGCGCCGGCAGGAAAACGTTGTCGAGGAGGCGGGTGGTGCCGACACGGCCGGCAACGATCGCCACGGCGGCCGCTCCCGGCCGGGGAGGGAGGAGGGAGTCGGGATCGACCACCTGCGCGTAGTCAACGGGAATGTCTCGGGAGCGCAGCGCCGCGCGGATCGCCTCCTCGACCTCGGCCACAGCATCGCCCGCCTGCCAGCGCTCGACTGCCGACGTGAGCCCCTCGTGCAGCGCTACGGCCCGGCGGCGATCCTCCGGGGAGAGGTAGGCGTTGCGCGAGCTCATCGCCAGTCCATCGGGCTCGCGGATGGTCGGGCAGACCTCGATGGCGATCGGAATGGCGAGATCGGCAACCATCCGCCGCACGACGACGGTCTGCTGCCAGTCCTTCGCGCCGAAGTAGGCGACATCGGCCGGGACGACGTTGAACAGCCAGCAGACGACCGTCGCCACGCCGGCGAAGTGCCCCGGACGGATGGCTCCCTCGAAGTCGGCCGCGGGAGCCGCGACCACGACGCTCGTGGCATGCCCGGCCGGGTAGGCGGTTGAAGCCTCGGGCACAAACACCCACGTCGCGCCCTTGGCCCCCACGAGCGCCAGGTCGGCTGGAAGCGTCCGCGGATAGCGGGCGAGGTCCTCCCGGGGGCCGAATTGCGTCGGGTTGACGAAGATCGAGACGACGACGTCGTCGCACTCCGCAGCGGCCTGCTCGACGAGGCTGGCGTGCCCGGCGTGGAGCGCGCCCATCGTCGGCACGAAACCGATCCGGCGGCCAGCCCGGCGGGCAGCGAGGATGGTGTCGCGCATGGGGCCCGGTTCGGCCACGACGATCGGTAAGTGTCCCGGTGGCCCGCTCATCCGGCTGCCTCCACCGCCGCGATCGCCTCGTCGATGGCGCGGCTGAGGTCGTCGGCAGCGACGACGACCACGGCGTGGGGGACGCGGTCGCCGGCCTGCTTCCCGCAGCGCAGCCGGGCGAGGAGCCGATCCTGGAGCCGGACGAGATCGGCGACAGGAATGTCCTGCGCGGCGGCCCTCTCGGCAAGCGTCTCCGGTGAGGCCCGCAGCAGGATCGCGACATGGGGCGTCACCGTCTTGGCCGTCACTGCCGTATGCTCGGCCGTGTACCGCCCCAGGGCCATGGGGGAGAGCGTGTCCTCGGCGGCCACCAGGTGCGAGCCGAGCCAGTAGTCAGCGACCGTGCCGTGGGGATCGTCCGGCCACGTGGATATCTCCAGCGGACGGGCGCAGGCGGAAAGCGCGGCGCTCCAGGCAGCGTCAGGGTTGCCACCGTCCGGCAGACCGGCGCGCTTTCGCCAGGGGAGCACTGCCGGCGCCTGGACGAGCCTCGCGAGCGTCGCGTCGGCGACGGCCCCTGCTACCGCGGCGGCCCCCGACCCGGGTGCGCCGACGATGGCGACATGGAGGTGGGCCTGCGAGATGTTGTCGAGAAGATCGCTGAGGCTGCAGCGAGAGAGCGGGTGAAGGAGGCCCGGGGCGATCTCCACGGCGGGCTCGAGGACGAACCGGCGCGTCGTCATCCGCGGATGGGGGATCGTGAGGGCCGAGCCATCGACGACCTCGTTGTCGAGGACGAGTTGGTCATAAAGAAGGATATCGAGATCGAGCGTGCGCGGGCCCCAGCGCTCCGTCCGATCGCGGTGGAGAGTGTTCTCGACGGCCGAGAGCACGCCGAGGAGTTCGTGGGGCCAGAGTTCCGTGTCGATCAGGCAGGCCCCGTTGAGGAACGGGTCCTGGTCGGGAGGGCCGCCGATCGGCCTGGTTTCGCGGTGACGGCTCACCGCCCGCATCGTGATCCCCGGCATGACGCCGAGGAGTTCGATGGCACGATCGAGTTGCTCGCGCCGGGCCCCCTGATTGGAACCACATCCGATCAGGCAGCAAGCCATGTCGCACTCCCTGCAGGTCCGGCGGGCGGTTGCCCCGCGCGGCGTGCGGGGATTGTTTCGGGTGATGGCGTCACGGGCCGTCCGAGGAGATTGTTCCCCGCGCGTGGTCCCGCCGGCAAGCGCTGCCGTCGGGATCTCCTTCCCGCCGAAGCCAACTGGAGGCCCGGCCGAAGCGGCTCGGGGCCGACAGTCTGCCGGTTCGGGCCACGAACGGCACGACCCCCGGCCTGTCAGGCCGGCATCTTCTCAGCCTGGCCGACGCCAGCCGGTAACCATCCCCTCTCCGGGATGGTGAGACGGGAAAGGTGGGGGGGACATCCAGGCCACGACCAAGGTCGTCGACATTCGCTCCCTCGTGTCGTCGCCCCCCAAGCTCTCTTTCCCGTCGCACGGCGATCCGGACATCGCTCCGGTTGCCACCACGCTGCTGTCTGGTGCGGGCCCAGTTCTCAAAGTCGCGTGATGCTATCCCCGACGCAGTTTGCGATCCCATCAAGGGAGACGCGAGAGTTCGGGAACGAAACCACGGACCAATGCCGATCCTTCGGCGGATCAATCACAATGCCCTGCGGCGGAGTCATTCCTCCGCGAGGCATTGCGACCAACCATGGGCCATCTCGATTTCCACCGTCAACGATCCGCTGCGAGGCGAACCAGCGACCGTCAAATCGACGCTGCGGCGCCATTCTGTGGGGATGCGCTTGGTTGTCAAGCAGGAAGCTTGATCGCCGCGCCACACGCGGAAAACCGTGGGGTGTGTTCGGCGCGGGAGCGTCTCGGCGCTGCGATGACGAGGGTTGACAGCAGTGCCAGCATCGTCGCGACGCGTGGGGCCGGGGGCGAGCACCGCCCTTGTCAGGCAGCGCCCGGGCGGACACAACTGTCGGACCTGCAGGATCGGCGGGCGATTCATGCGGGCTGTCAGGATGACGCGCCGCACGTCGGCTCGAGGGACGTCGACCGGTGCGTCGCCATGGTTCGGGGTGATCTCGATGGCTTCACACGATGATCGCGGGGATCGTGACCGGCGCGAGACGGCCTCATTCGACGAGGAGCTCGACAGCTTGCTGCACGAGGTCGACGCCGATCTCCGCGGCGCCGAGTCTCCCCTGCCGCCGCCGCCCGGAACGCCCGACGGCGACGGCCACTCCGGCGGCGCATCGGCTGCGGCCGACAGCTACTGGGCTCTGTCGCGGATGCCGCTGACGAGCCTCGTCTTCATCCTCCCGCTCGTGCTTGCCTACGAAGGGGGCGTGCTGTTCCTGGGGCGGAGTTCCCCGCGGAACGGAGCCGACGTCTGGCTTCGGCACATCCTCGATGCGATCGGTTTTGGCGAGTATTTCCTCCTTCCGGTGCTCACGATCCTCGGATTGCTCGCCTGGCAGCACATCGAACACGACCGCTGGTGCTTCAAGCCCTGGGTGCTCGTCGGCATGGTGGCGGAGTGCCTCCTCCTCGCCGTCGTGCTCGTGGGGCTCGCGCGCCTGCAAAACCGGCTCTGGCCGCTCCAGCTCGGGCCCGGCTTGGAGGGGATCTTCGCGCGATTCATCGGGTTCTGTGGGGCAGGGCTCTACGAGGAGGTGCTGTTCCGCCTTCTCATGCTCCCGGCCGTCGCCTGGGGGCTTGAGCGGATCGGGACGCCGCCGTCGTCGTCGGTTCTCTGGTCGGCCGTGATCACGAGCCTCCTGTTCAGCGCCGCCCACTACGTCGGGCCGTTGGGCGACAGCTTCGAGCTTTACAGCTTCACCTTCCGCACCATGGCCGGGCTGTTCTTCGCCCTGCTCTTCGTCGTCCGCGGATTCGGGATCGCGGCGGGCACCCATGCTGCCTACGACATGCTCGTCGGCCTCCTCCCCTGACGATCCGCGGGAAAATTGCAAGGCGATTTTTCGGGGTCCGCTCACGGCGACATTTCCCCTCGGGCGGCCGATCGGGGGGATCGGGTTGGTGACCGCGGCGGGGATTTTTATACTTGCAGCCCCGGACTTCGCGTGCGGTGAACCGGAGGGGAGAAGTCGACGACGGCTTTTCCGCGGACACTTCCGCGGACCGTTCAGAGGAGAGTCGCCCGCGTGCTGTCGGCCCGTCCCAAAGTCACCGATCTCGTCTTGCAGCTCTACGGGCGCGTCCTGCACCCGGAGTTGTTCGAGATCCATGCCACGCGCTCGATCGAGCGTGGCGGCTACTCCGCGAGCGTCTCGATCACCAGCGCCGGCCATGTCATCTGCTGGCGGAAGGACGGCCTCGTGCT
>CAMARC010000078.1 GCA_945860405.1 Candidatus Kuenenia stuttgartensis
CCTTCCGGCGTGCTCCGGCCGAGCATCGGCGTCTCGACGTCGATGAAGCCGAGGGCATCGAAATGGTCGCGCATGATCTTCACGATCCGATGCCGGAGGAAGAGATTCTGCTGCATCGCCGGCCGCCGCAGGTCGAGCCAGCGGTTGGTGAGCCGGACTTCTTCGCCGGGGAGCTCCGTGGCCCCCGGCTGGAAGACCGGCGTCTCGGCCTCATTGAGGACCTCGAGATCGCGGCAGACGACCTCGATCGCCCCGGTGATGAGCTTGGGGTTCGTCGTTCCTTCGGGGCGGGCGCCGACGGTGCCGCGGACGAGCACGACCCATTCCGGGCGGACGGCGCGGGCGGCGGCGAGCGTGGCGGCCGGGCTCTCGGGGCCGATCACGACCTGCGTCCGTCCCCAGCGGTCGCGGAGGTCGAGGAAGATCACCCCCTTGTGGTCGCGGACGCGGTCGATCCACCCGCACAGCGTCACTACCCGACCGAGATCGTCCGCTCGCAACTCACCGCAGGTGTGACTTCGAAGCACGCCAGAAACCTTTCATGGATGGACAGGGGGGCAGGAAGGGCCATGCCGCGCGAACCGCAAGAATACGTGAACGGGCTGCGGAGGTCAGCCCAGGCCCGGCAGCCTCAGGACTGGAACGCCCCGAGGACGAGGACCACCATCGCCAGCAGGGCGGCGATCCCGGCGAGCGCAGCCCCGGCGAGGATCAGCGTGGGCCCGAGGCCGCCGAGGGCACTGCCGCCAAACACACCCGCCAGCGACACGCCGGCGAAGAGGATCGTGAGGGCCAGCGCCGACCAGGCCAGGATCTTCGAGAGCATCGGGATTACCTCTGGGGGGGACGGGACACCGCTGGGGCCGGCGGCAGCGTCCCTGCGGCCGCCCCGACCCGCTCCGCGCCGAACTCGAGATGGAGCTGCTGGGCGCCGTCGGCCTCAGGGCTCAGTTCCCGGAACAGCATGCTCGGCTGGATGTCGCGGTTGTGTTGGTATTTGTCGCTCGAGTATTCGGTGATGTCGCCGTGGATCTGGTGGAAGAAGAGCTGGCAGATCTGCACGCCCGGATAGATCTTCACCGGCTGGACGGCGAACATCTCGAGGGTCCAGTAGCCACAGAAACCGACGTCGCCGAAGCCGGCCGTGACATGGACGAAGAGCCCGAGCCGGCCGATCGAACTGCGCCCCTCGATCATCGGCACGAGGTTGTGGGTCTCGGTCCGCTCGATGGTGCGGCCGAGGTAGAGCTGGTTGGGCGTGAGGACGAGCCCGTCCTCGGGGATCTTCACCCGCTCCACGCGGTTGCTCTTCCGCATGTCGAGCACCACCTCTTCGTAGACGAGGAGTTCGTCGTGGAGGGAGAGGTTGTAGCTGTTGGGGTTGAGCTTCGAATCATCGAACGGGTCGATGCGGATATTGTGGCCGAGTTGCCGGCGGATCTCGTGGCCAGAGAGGATCATGGAACGTTCCCGCGCGGCTTCCGACCGGTCTGCCTCCGAACACCCACGGAGTGTACCCCTCCGGAGGGCTCCTTCCCATGCCCTGCCGGCGTTCTGCGGCGGGCGACCTGGCGGCCGGCCGCAGCCGGCACCCCGCGCTGCGGGCAGAGGTCGGCCAGTCCGCAGCCCGCGCAGCGGGGCCGCCGGGCGAGGCAAACGGCGCGGCCGTGATCGATGAGCTGATGGCTGAAGACGATCCATTGGCCACGCGGGACGACCGCGACGAGGTCGCGCTCGGCGCCGACCGCGTCGGCGCGGCGCGTGAGGTCGAGGCGCCGGCAGATCCGCCCGACGTGGGTGTCGACGACGATCCCCTCGGCGCGGCCAAACCCGACACCGAGGACGACGTTGGCGGTCTTCCGGCCGACGCCCGGCAGCGTGACAAGCTCCGCGAGCGTGACGGGGACCTCGCCGCCATGCCGCTCGACGAGCCCCTGACAGCAGCCGAGGAGGTTCTTCGCTTTCGCCCGGAAGAATCCGGTGCTGCGGATCACCTCCTCGACCTCCTCCTGCCGCGCGGCTGCCAAGCGGGCGGCGGTCGGCCAGCGCCGGAACAGTTCCGGGGTTACGAGGTTCACCCGGCGATCGGTGCACTGGGCCGAAAGGATGGTCGCCAAAAGGAGCTCGAGCGGCGAGCGGAAGTCGAGCGAACAGCGGGAGGCGGGGTAGAGCGCTGAGAGCCGCTCGGCCACGGATTCTCCATGCCCGACCCGGGCCTTCCGGCTCTTCTGGAGAGCCCGGGGCGGCGTCGTAGCTGGCCCGACCCGGGCCTTCCGGCTCATTCGCTGAGCCCGGGGCGGCGTCGTAGCTGGCCCGACCCGGGCCTTCCGACTCTTCCGGAGAGCCCGGGGCGGCGTCGGAACCGGTTCGGCCCGCTCCCGTTGGGGGTCTGGAGTGCTAGGATTCATGAGGTCCCCGGCCGCCGTCCGCGTTGCCCACCCGTCATCCCCCCCGATCCCGCCGCCGGCGTAAACCGTCCATGGCTTCCGAAACACCCTACGATCCGCTCTATCTCGAGGGGATTCGCCATTTCAATGCCTGCGACTACTTCGAGAGCCATGAGGTCTGGGAGGAGCTCTGGACCGAGTATCGCGGGGAAGCGAGGAAGTTCTACCAGGGGCTCATTCAGGCCGCGGTGGCACTCTATCATTTCGGCAATGGCAATCTCCGTGGCGCCCGCAAGCTCCACGGCAGCGTCCATGGCTACCTCGAGCCCTATCTCCCCAGCTACCTCGGCCTCGATCTGGTGACGTTCCTCCGCGACTTCGATCGCTGCCTGGCTGACGTGGTGGCGAACCCTGCGGCGACGGCCGACATTCCCCTCGATCCCGAGCTTCTCCCCGAAATCCACCTCGATCCGTCCCCCACCTGAAGCGCCGATGTCCGACGAACCCCTCGCCTTCGAGCCGGAGCATTTCCAGGGGCTGGCGCGGGTCTTCCCGTTGCCCAACCTCGTGATGTTTCCGCACGTCATGCAGGCGATCCACATCTTCGAGCCGCGCTACCGGGCGCTCCTCGAAGAGGCGCTGGCCACCGATCGGCTGATCACGATGGGAACGCTCCTGCCCTACGAGGGGCCCGACGAGGATGCCCCGGCGCGGCCGACGGTGGCGCCGATGGGCTGCCTCTGCCGGGTCGCCACCCACCAGCGCACCCCCCAGGGCACCTACAACGTTCTCCTTCTCGGCGTCCGCCGGCTCAAGCTCGGCGCCGAGCTTCCCCCGATGCGCCCGTTCCGGGTGTTCGAGGGGGCGATCGTCGAGGATCTCGAGCCTGCGCTCCCCGACGAGGCGGCCGTCACGCTCCAAGCCGACCTCCTCGCCGCCTTCCGCCGGACGCTGCCGCAGATCCCCGATGCCCAAGAGCAGCTCGACCAGCTCATCGGGGCGAAGGTGTCGCTGGGGATGCTTTCGGACATCGTCGCCTACTCCCTCGATGTCGACCCCGACTGGAAGCTGCGGATGCTCGCCGAGCCCGACGTCCTGCGCCGCACCCGAATGCTCGTCAAGGCCCTCGCCGCCCGGACCTCCCGCGGCCAGCGCCCGTTTCCACCGCCATTCAGCCGCAATTGACCCCGACGGACGGGAAACGCCGCTCCGCGGGACCTCCGCCGCAGCCCCGGAAGGGAGTGGTACACTTCACCCATGACCACGATCCCCCCCGGCGATGTCCCCGCTTGCGGTTCTGACGACCCCGAACTGGCCCGATTCCGCGCCGGCAACGGAGGGCCTGTCGACCATGCCCGGATCGAGCGGGCCGTGCGCGAGATCCTCTTCGCCGTCGGTGAGAACCCCGACCGCGAAGGGCTCCTCGACACCCCGGCCCGCGTCGCGCGGATGTATGCCGAGCTGTTCTCGGGGCTCCATCAGGATCCGCGCGTCCACCTCAAGACGGCATTCACGGAGAAGTACGACGAGGTGGTGCTCGTCCGCGACATCGCCTTCCACAGTGTCTGTGAACACCATCTCCTCCCGTTCATGGGGAAGGCCCACATCGGCTACATCCCCGATGGCCGCGTCCTCGGCTTGAGCAAGCTGGGGCGGATCGTCGAGGTGGTGTCGCGGCGGCCGCAGGTTCAGGAGCGGCTCACCGAGACCGTCGCCGATCTGCTCGTCGAGGAACTGGGGGCGAAGGGGGTGGCGGTCGTCGTCGAGGCGGTCCACACCTGCATGACGATCCGCGGCATCCGCAAGCCGGGGAGCGAATGCGTCACGTCGGCGATGAAGGGGCTGTTCCGCTCCAACGTCTCCAGCCGGGCCGAGGTGCTGTCGCTGATCTACGGTCGCCGCTCCTCCTGATCGCCAGGCCCGCTCCATGACGATGCTGGTCGATTTTCTCTGCCGCTTCGGCTTCGGGATAGCGCTCGGTCTCGTCCTCACCCCTTCCGCCCTCGTGCCGCCGGGGTTCTTTCGGGTCAATCTCCTCGTCGTCATGGGGCTGGGGACGTTTGCCGCCCTCCTCGCCCACGGCGCCGTGCCGGGCTCGCTGTGGATCCTGCCGGCGGCGGCGGCGGTCGTTGCCTGGATCGGGACGGTGCTGTGGCTCGCCCACCGGATCCGCGCGGGAGTCGGCGCTTGCGCCCTCGCCGCCGCGCTCCTTGCGGTGGCCGTGGCGGTGGCCGCGACGGTGGTCCCAGGGGGTGGGGCGGAGGTCGCAGCGGCCCCGCTCACCGTCATCCGCCACCTCCTTTCCGGAGCGATCGTCGGCCTCACCGTCCACGCCATGCTCCTTGGCCACTGGTATCTCAACGCCCCCGGGATGCGCGTCGATGCCCTCCGACGGATGATCGACGTGGCGCTGCTGGCCTGGTTGCCGCAGCTCCTGCTGGCGATCGTCGCGGCCGGTGGGGCCCGGCTCCTCAGCGATTCCTCGGCCGTCGCCCCCGCCATCCACTCCGCCACCGCCTCGTCGCTGTGGGCGCTGCGCTGGTTGGCGGGGCTTGTCGGCCTCCCCGTTCTCCTGTGGATGAGCCGCAAAACGCTCGACATCCCCAACACCCAGAGCGCCACAGGTATCCTCTACGTGGCGTGCCTGGCAGCGATCGTCGGGGAGTTGGCGGCCCAACTCCTCGCGGCGGGCTGACACCCCCGATCGAGCCCCGCCTGCGCTCCCCTCCGAAGCCCCGACCACCCGCGGATTCCCCATCATGCAGATCGGATACGACTGCCCGACCTGTTCGGCGCCGGTGCGCCTGGCGGGCATCGAGACGCTCTCGGTCCTCGCCTGCCCGCACTGCGGCACCGCCCTCGAGGTGCCAGCCGACGGTTTCGCGAGCGACTCGCCACCGCGGTTAGCGCGGTGCCTCGTCTGCCCGAGCGCCGATCTGTTCATCCGCAAGGATTTCCCCCAACGGCTCGGCGTGGGGATCGTCGTCGTCGGGCTCCTCGCCAGTTGTGTCACCTGGGGGATGCGGGAGCTGTTGGCGACGTTTGCGATCCTGTTCGCGACGGCGCTGATCGATCTGCTGCTCTATCTTCTCGTCCCCGACTGCGTCGCCTGCTACCGCTGCGGGGCACGTTACCGCGGGCCCGGTGCCGACGGCTTCGCCCCCTTCGATCTCGAGACCCACGAGCGCCATCGCCAGCAGCTGGCCCGGCTGCACGAACTGGCGGCGCGTCCCCCGGCCGGCGGTTGATTCCGGGAACGCAAGGGCGGCACACGCTCGGGAAAGACACTCCATGGATCAGGAACAGCAGCGAATCGCGGAAGACCTGCGTGGGGTCGTGGCGGGAGAAGTTCTCTGCGACGACGCCTCGCGTGCCCTCTACGCCACCGATGGCAGCCTGTTCGAGGTCTGGCCGCTGGCCGTCGTCCGGCCGCGGAGCGTCGATGACGTGGCGGCCACCGTGCGATGGGCCGCCGAACGCGGCGTGGCCGTCCACCCCCGCGGGGCCGGGTCGAGCCTCACCGGCGATTCCCTCGGCCCCGGTGTGGTGATCGATTGCTCGCGATTCCTCCGCCGGATCGTCGCCACCAGCGGCGACACCGTGCGTGTCCAGCCGGGGGTCGTTGGCCTCCAGCTCGAGGAGCATCTCCAGCGCCTCGGCCGCACGTTCGGCCCCGACCCGGCCGCGGCGGCGGTGACGACGATCGGGGGGATGATCGGCCGCAACACCTCCGGCAGCCGGTTCCTCCGCCATGGCGCGGTGCGGGGACGGGTTGCGGCGGTGCAGGCCGTGCTCGCCGACGGGACGGTCGTCGAACTCGAGCCCACGCCCCCCCGACTCCTGCCCGTCATCTCCGGAGCCGGCGTGGCCGGCGGTCCGGTCGATCCGGCCGCCCGTGTGGCGGCCCTCGCTGTCGGCGTCGACGTCGTGCTCGCTGAATCGGCGGCGGTGATCGCTGCCGGCCAGCCTGCGAACCGGCTCTCGCACGGCGGCTACCGCCTCGACGACCTTCGCCACGACGGCCTTGTCGATCTGCCGCGGCTGATGTGCGGCGCGGCAGGGACCCTCGGCATCGTCACCGAGGCCACGCTCCGGACGGTGCCGGTCGACGCGGCCGTCGCCGTGGCGCTGGTGCTCTTCGACTCGCTCGAGAAGGCTGGGCAGGCGGCTCTGAGGATCTCGTCGCTGGGGCCCAGCGCGTGCGACTTGTTCGACAAGCGTCACCTGGCGCTGGCCCGGGGATCGCGCGTCGACTTCGACCTCCTCATCCCGCCGGTGGCCGATGCCGGGCTCCTCATCGAGTTCAGCGACACCGACATCACTGCCGCCAATGCCCGGCTCGACGACGCGATCCGGCGCCTCCAGGGGGTGAAGCGGCTGTGCCTCGACATCCGCCGCGCCGAGGATGCCGGCGACGCGGCGATGTTCTGGGATCTCTCGCGTCACCTCGTCTCCACGCTCCATGGCGTTCGCGGAGTCTCGCGCCCCGTGCCATTCATCGAGGACATCGTCGTCCCACCGGAGGCACTTCCCGATTTCCTCGGCCGTCTTCAGGGAGCCCTCAAGCGCTGTGCCGCGACGGCGATGATCTTCGGGCATGCCGGCCACGGCCAACTCCATGTCCGCCCGTATGCCGATCCGGCGAATCTGGCCGATCGAGCGGCGCTTGTGCGCCTCGCGGAGGCGGTCTACGACGAGGTCGTCGCGGTCGGTGGCACGATCGGCGGGGAGCAGGGGCTGGGGCTGTCGCGGACCGGTTTTTTCGATCGCTATTACCCCGAGCTGGCCGAGGTGTTCGCGCAGATCAAGCGCGTCTTCGACCCGGCCGGGCTGTTGAACCCCGGCAAGATCGTCCGCGCGCCCGGGGAGGTCGGATTCCCGTTCCGCGCTCCCGTCCTCTCCCCGGGCGATTTCCAGGTGCCCGCCCCCTTGTCGGCGGCGGCGCGGGCGCTCCCGGTGCTCCTTTGGACGGAGCCCGGCGCGGCGGGGGAGGTCGATGCCTGTAACGGATGCGGCGCTTGCCGGACGCAGGCCGCGGGGAGCCGGATGTGCCCGCGATACCGCGCGGATCCCTCCGAGGAGGCGTCGCCGCGGGCGAAGGCCAATCTGTTCGGCGCGTTCCTCGCCGGCCGGCTCGATCCGAAGGCGCTCGCCGGCGACGAGGTCCGTGCCATCGCCGACACCTGCTTCAACTGCCACCAGTGCCGCCTCGAGTGCTCCGCCGGCGTCGACGTGCCGGCGCTCGTGATGCAGCTCAAGGGGGCGCACGTTGCCGAGAACAGCCTCGGGCTCTCCGCATGGCTGCTGTCGCGCGTCGACAGTCTGTCGCGGTGGGGGGGGCTGGTGGCTCCGCTGGCCAATGCCGCCATCGCCGACCCACGGGCACGCTGGATCCTCGAGAAGACCGTTGGCGTTGCGCAGGGGCGGAAGCTCCCGCGCTTCACCGGCAACCGGACGATGCGCTGGGCAGCCCGACGGGGGCTGACCCGTCCGTCTCGCCGCGGCGGTCCGCGCGTCCTGTTGTTCCTCGACACCTACGCCCGGCGTCACGATCCGCTCCTCGTCGAGGCGCTCGTGGCCGTTCTCGAGCGCCACGGCGTCGGGGTCTCGATCGATCCCCGCCAACTCGCCTCCGGCATGCCGCTGGTGGCTGCGGGGGATCTCGCCGCCGCGCGGAAGGTGGCGGCCGCCAACATGCGCGTGCTGGCGGAGGCGGTGCGACTCGGCTACCGGATCGTCTGCACCGAGCCTGCTGCGGTGACGGCGATCACCCACGACTATCCGCTCCTCGTCGAGGACGACGACATGGCGCGGGTGGTCGAGGCGACCTGCGACGCCACCACGTACCTCTGGGAACTCCATCGCGAAGGAAAGCTCAAGCTCGACTTCGACCCGCTCCCCGCCCGCGTGCTCCATCACACCCCCTGCCACCTCCGTGTGCCCGGGCAGATGAGTGCCAGCGAGCACCTTCTCCGCCTCATTCCCGGCCTCAGCCTCGACGCCGCCGACCGCGGATGCTCCGGCATGGGGGGCACCTGGGGACTCCACCACGACCATCACCGTTCCAGCCTGCGGATCGGGCTGGGATTGGTGTCGGCGATGCGTGGCGGGGGGGTCGATGTCGGCTCTACCGAGTGCAGCGCCTGCCGGCTACAAATGGAACAGGGAACGACAAAGCCGACGGTCCATCCGGTGAAGCTCCTCGCCAAGGCCTGGCGGCTCCTCCCCGGCCCGGCCGGGCTCGATCCCCTCCTCACCGCCGGGAGCGGACGGTTGACGACGAGCTGAGTTTTCGTCTCGAGCCCCGTTACGGGATGGTCCAAACCGACAAGCCCTCCATGCCCAGCGATCCCACCCCCTTCGATCGGCTCCCCCCGCCCCCGGCCGGCCAGCGGCTCGTCGTCACGCTCTTTGCCGGGATGGCAGAGATCGTCGGATCGCGTCATCTGGAGATCGACTGGAATGGCGGGACGGTCGCTGACCTGCGGCGGGAAATCCTCGCAGCCCGCCCGGCGATCGGGCCGCTCCTGACGCGCAGCGCCGTCGCCGTGGCCGGCCGTTATGCAGCCGACGATCGGAGCATTGC
The DNA here is from genome assembly GCA_945860405.1 of Candidatus Kuenenia stuttgartensis. Lineage (GTDB taxonomy): Bacteria > Planctomycetota > Planctomycetia > Pirellulales > UBA1268 > QWOP01. Next base: position 8,974 of record CAMARC010000078.1, read on the forward strand.
CGCCGGCACCGATGTGGCGTTGATCCCACCGGTGAGCGGAGGTTGACGATGTCCGCGCCGCTCTCTCCCGGGTCGTCGGAAGGCAATCCCACTGTCGCGTCGGCTCTTGCCGCCGGAGCCGGTCCCTGCCGGCTCGTTCATGGCCCGATCGACGGCGCAGCCGTGCTGGCGGCGGTGTCGGCGGCCGATGCCGGCGGTAACGTCCTCTTTCTGGGATCGACGCGCGGCGTCACCGACGGTGTGACGACGCTCGGCCTCGACTACGAGGCCCATGAGCCACTCGCCCTGGCGATGCTCGAGGACCTGCGCTCCGCGGCGATGACTCGATTCGCGCTTTGCGGCTGCGTGATCGTTCATCGGCTCGGGAGGGTCGCCGTGGGGGAGGCGAGTATCGCCATTGCCGCAAGCGCTCCCCATCGCAAGGAAGCCTTCGCCGCTGCCGAGTGGCTCCTCGAACGGCTGAAGGCGGAGGTGCCGATCTGGAAGTGCGAGGAGGACGGCGCCGGCGTGCGCAACTGGCTCCACCCCGGTGACATGCGCTCTGGCGTCGGGGAGGAGAGATGAACGACACCGGCTCCGTGCCCCGCGCCCCTGCGCCTCTCATGCCCCTTCCTGTCGATCGGCTCGTCGACGGCTTCGGCAGGATCCACACCGACCTGCGCGTGAGCGTCACCGACCGCTGCACGCTCCGCTGCACCTACTGCATGCCCCTCGACGCGACGTTCAAGCCGCGTGAGGACCTGCTCACGTTCGATGAGTTCGTCCGCGTCGTGGCGGTGGCCGCCGGCCTCGGTGTCCGTTCCGTCCGAGTCACCGGCGGCGAGCCGTTGCTCCGCCGCGGGCTTCCCGATCTCATCGCCAGGCTCGTCGCCGTGCCCGGGATCGAGGAGGTGGCGCTCACGACCAATGGCCTCCTTCTCCCGTCGCTCGCCGGGCCGCTGCGCGAGGCCGGGCTCCACCGCCTCAACGTCAGTCTCGATGCGCTCGACGACGAGGCCTTCCGGCGGATCGCCCGGGCCGACGGTCTCGATCAAGTTCTTGCCGGGCTCGAGGCGGCCAGCGCGGCGGGATTCATCGGGATCCGCGTGAACGCGGTGTCGATCCGCGGGATCACGGAGTCTCAGGTGGTTCCCCTCGCCCGCTACTGTCGCCGCGCGGGCTTCCATCTCCGCTTTATCGAGTTCATGCCGCTGGATGCTGAATCGGCCTGGTCGGGTGCGCAGGTTCTTGCCGGCCATGAGGTGCGGCAGATCCTCGAGGGGGAGTTTGGTCCCCTCGAGCCGGCCCCCAGCGCCGATCCCGGTCAACCGGCGGTCGACTGGCGCTACGACGACGGGAGCCTGGTCGGGTTTATCGATCCTGTCTCGCACCCATTCTGCGATCGCTGCGACCGGCTCCGTCTCACGGCCGACGGCCAGTTTCGCAACTGTCTGTTCTCGACCTCCGAGTGGGACGCTCGAGCCTTGCTCCGTTCGGGAGTGGACGACCTCGACGCCCGACTCGCACGCCTCATCCTCGACTGCACGGCCGCCAAACGGGCCGCCCATGGCATCGGGGAGCCGGGCTTCGAGCGGCCGATTCGAGCCATGTATCAGATCGGCGGCTGAAGTGATCCCTCCGGCGCCTCCACGGCGGTATCTCGATCACCCGGCGACGTCGTGGCCGAAGCCGGCACCGGTGATCGACGGCGTTCTCCACGCCCTCCGGGAGGTGGGCGCCGCGGCGGGCCGTGGGATCCATGCCGATGCTCGCCGCGCCGATGCCATCCGCACGGCGGCCCGGGCCGCCGCGGCCCGGATCGTCGGTGCCGACGATCCGCAACGCGTCGCGCTCGTGTCGGGCGCCACCCTCGGCCTCAATGTCGCGATCCATGGTCTCGTCGAGCCGGGATGGCATGTCCTCGCGACGGCGGCCGATCACAACGCCACGCTCCGCCCGCTCCAATGGCTCGCCGACAGCGGGGTGATCGAGTTCGATGTCGTGCCCTGCGATGCCATGGGAGCGGTCGATCCGGACGACGTCGCCAGAGCCTGGCGACCGGCAACGCGGATGCTCGTCTTCAGTCATGCGTCGAATGTCACCGGAACGCTCCAGGACGCGGTGGCGCTGGCTTGTATCGCCCGGGAACGGGGGGGCTTGAGCCTCCTCGATGCCTCGCAGACCGCCGGGGTCGTCCCCCTTCCTCACGGCGCGTCGGCCCCGGATGTCGTCGTCGCCGCGGGGCACAAGTGGCTCCAAGGGCCTGAAGGGGGGGCGATGCTTTTCGCCCGCGAAGGGATCGAGCCGCGGCCGCTCGTTCAAGGGGGAACCGGCTCGGCAAGTGATGACCTGCGGATGCCCCAGCGACTGGTCGACCGCCTCGAAGCCGGCACGCCCGACCTCGCGGCGCTGGCCGGATTGTCGGCTGGGATCGGCTGGGTGGAGCGGCAGGGGATCGCGGCTCTGGCGGCCCACGGGCACCGGCTCGCCTCCGCCTGTCGGGCCGCTTTGGCGCCGCTCCCCGGGGTGCGCCTTCTGGGGTGTGGCGGCGGGAAGGGGCCGCCGATTGTCGGTTTCACGGTGGAGGGCTATGATCCCGCCGATGTCGCGACGCTCCTCGAGCAGATCGCTGGCGTTCAGGCCCGGGCCGGCCTGCACTGCGCGGCGCTCATCCACCGCCACCTCGGCACGGCCGTCGGCGGGAGTGTCCGCCTCGGCTTCGGTCCCTTCAACACGCCTGACGATGTTCGGGCCGTCGTCGCGGCGGTCGCCGCGATCCTCGGCCTGCCCGACACCGACCCGTCCGATCCTTTCCCGATCCCCACGCAGGTGCCCCCATGGCAGGAGTGAGCAAGGACGTCTGGTATGCCGAGGGCTTGCGCTTCTCCTGCACGCAGTGCGGCGACTGCTGCTCCGGCTCCGAAGGCTATGTATGGGTCAACCAGGCGGAGATCGACGCCATGGCGGCCCGCGTCGACCTCACGCCAGCCCTGTTTGAGAAGCGGTATGTGAAGCAGGTCGGGGTGAGGCGGTCGCTCAAGGAGCGGCCAGGCGGAGACTGCGTTCTCCTCGATGAGAAGACGCGGAAGTGCACCGCGTACGAGGAGCGGCCCCGGCAATGCAAGACCTGGCCGTTTTGGGACTCCAATCTCCGCACACCGCAGGCGTGGGCGGAGGCAGCGGAGGCCTGCCCCGGGTGCAACCGCGGGGAGATCGTGCCGATTGAGTCGATCAAGCTTCAGGCGGCCAAGATCAAGATTTGATCTGTCCGTGGAAAGAGTCTCCCACGACCTTTCCATGACCTTTTTCCACGCGGTCGCCCTCAGGAAACACCGAGGGTTTCCAGGGTCCACGGCCGCCGCGACCAGTGGCGGGCAGTTTATCCACAGCCTGCCAGGCCGGTCAGAGGACGCCGCCGTGGGTGCGGTAGAGCGTCATGTGGGACGGCTGGTCGAGAAACCAGATCCGCTCCCATTCGTCGGTGATCGCCCGCAGATCTTCCGAGGTGAAGATGAGTTGCTGAGCGCGACGCAGCGGGTCGCCGGAGTAGATGGGAATGAGGCAGCCTGTGCTCGTCGAGAGCGCCATGGCCGCGAAAACCATCCAGCAGATCTTCCGCATCGTTCGTCCTCCCTGACTCCGTGACTCCGACTCCGGGAAGGGGGCCGCCGGTTGACCGACAGCCTTCCCGGCGATTCCCCCGCGGACATCCTGTCCGAGCGGGTGTCGCCCCTCGATCGAATTGGTTCAGGCCGAAGGGGCTTCCGGGGCGTCGGTCGGGGGAGGAACTGTCCGCGGTGCCTTGGCGGCATTCCGCGAACCTTCCTCCTTCTTCCGCTCGATCGCCTCGAGATCCACCACTCTGACCCTCGCCTCCATCTCCTTCCCAGGCTTGAACGTCAACACGTTCTTTGCCTGGACAGGAACTTTCTCTCCCGTCCGCGGGTTGCGGGCCATCCGCGCTTCCCGTCGCTTGATCTCGAACACCCCGAAGTTTCTCAGCTCAATCCGGCCCTCTTTGACCAGCGCTTCGATGAGGGCATCGAATGTCCGCTGGACGAGGTCCTTCGTGCGAAGCTGGGGAAGATCGATCTGTTCGGCGATCGTCCGGACGATGTCTTTCTTGGTCACGGCTCCGACGCTCCGTCCGATGCAAGTTCCCCCATGGCCCGGAAGAGCCAAGGCAGGTTCCCACCCCGTTGGAAATCGTCAGAAGCCTAGAACTGACAAGCACTAATGTCAACCTCGCAGCGGGTTGGCGCCGGTCGCCTCTTCCCCACCGTGTGAGGATGATCGACCGTTACGACCGGCAAACTTGATTCAACCCGA
>CAMARC010000079.1 GCA_945860405.1 Candidatus Kuenenia stuttgartensis
TTCAGGTTTGCGATCCCCTCGGCTTTGGTGAATCGGTGGCCCGATGGCTCGACATAGACGAAGTCGGCGGCCCAGATCCGCTCGAGGATCGAGGGATCGTGCTTTAGATAGGCGGTCGACCACTGCGTGGCGAGGTCTTTGATGGCCGCTTCGATGGCGGCTTCTTCGGCTTGGGTTACGTCCGCCCCTTCCTGGGCCGGAGCCGCGGGAGCGACGACGCACACAATCAGAAGCAGCGCGGAGAGCCGTGCCAGACCCGCCGTGAAGATCCTTGAAACAGTCATGGCTATCGTCTCCCGTGGCGCAGAAGCGCGTGTGACTTTCGTGGCGGATGCGGCGGAGCATCCGTCGCCAAGTTCCCCCCGGATCTCGCCGGGAGTGTATCAGGCCCGCCAGTCACCGATGGCTGCCGGGGCCGGCCCGGCTTAAAACAGGCCCGGCCGGGCGCCGCAGATGCGACGCCCGGCCGGAGGCTCATGCCGGGAGGGGCGGGGAACCGCCGTCAGCCCGGTCGGGAATTGCCGGAAGTATCAGCAGCCCGTCTTACTTGCAGCAAGCGCTGCCGCAGCTACCGGCCTGCTGGCCCTGAGGTGCACCATCGGCCGCAGCGCTCACGGTGCAGCAGCCCTCTGCCTGGGAGGCACCGGCCTCACAACAGGAGCAGCGGCACTCGCTGCACGTGCAGGCGCCGCTCTCGCAGCAACCGCAGCAGGCACAGGCATCGCAGGCACCGCACGACGCGGTCTGACCACCAGCCAGGGGAGAAAGGGCCATGGCGGCCCAGACGAGGAACGTGGACATGAGAAAACTCCTTGGGAATGAACGTGGAAGAAAAGAAAACCGGGAAGACCACGGAGGGCCATGCAGGGCATGGAGACTCCGGATCCGGCTTCAGTTCCGCCATACCCCGTAGAGCACCCGCAGCGGGCGGGCATGGACCGGCAACGGCGCCCCGTCGATGGCGACAGGCATCCGGCCGACGTCGATCGCCGCCGCGTGGAAGCCATGATCGAAAACCACCGCGCCAGCACGGACGTCAGGCTCGGTGCGGACCGGAACGGCAGGCGCCTCGTCGCGGGGGACAAGGTTGCAGCGGCAGGGGTCGTCTTGAGCGGATGTTGCCTCGCAGCTTTCCGAAGCAAGGTCCATGCTAGGGTCGGCGCTCGAGCAGCATGACTCGGCAGCGGCTGCCGCGTCAGCGTCCGGCCGACGGCAGCAGCGGTGAGGCGCCACGTTGACCACAGCCGCCTTGTGAACGGGGGCGATGCCCGCAGCCAGGGGCGCAGCGACGGTCGGGGAACCGTCGTCACAACACCCGGCGCAGGCACCGCTGGCACCCGGGGACAGGAGGGAGGCGACGACCAAGGCCGCAGCGAGGGCGAGCCGAGAGCGTGGGCCCGCAGCCAGAGGCCGCAGGGCACCACGATTCAGCCCGGCACGACGATGGAGCCGGCTTCCCTGCGACCGACCGACCGAGCGCAGACTCATCCCGAAGGAGAGCCACAAGCCCGGGTTGGATCGTCGCGGGGTCATCGGACTCCACCTTCTCCTTGCTGCGGCCGCGCCCTGGAAAAGACGCGGCCGCCAACCATCTCCTGTCTCGAGTGGGCGTCGCGGCCACCTCACGGCGCCGCGACGTCCAGCTGATTCTACGCGTGGTGTGGCGGGACGGTTCGCACTTGGAAAGAAAATCCTTCGGACCCCAAGCTCAACTGGAAAGTACCCGTGCCTGGGCTGGTGTTCAAGGGAGAAATCAGGCCCCGGGCCCGCATCCCCCCGTGGCCATCACCCGACGAGGATCACAAACAGTTCCTTCGGCCCGTGGGCGCCGAGGACGAGGATCCGCTCGATGTCGCCGGTGCGACTCGGGCCGGTGATGAAGGAGAGCATGCTCGGCAGCGCCTCGCCGTGCCGCTCGCGGAGGGCGTCGAAGGCGTCGGCGAGGGTCGCCACGATCTGCTCGGGCGTGGCGACAACGACATGCACCGGCGGCAGCACCGACAGTGACCGGCCCCCACACGTGGCGCTCGAGACGAGGACCGAGCCGGTCTGGGCAATGAGCGCGTCGCAGCCCGTGATGCCAGCGTCGCAGGCCTCGAGGGCGTCCTTGCGGAGGCTCGAGTAGGTGGCGGGATCGGCTGTCATTGCGGCGGCGCCGTCGACGCGGTGGGTCGCACAGGGAATGCCTGAGAGGATCGGCTCGACGAGCGGATGAGCGTGCCAGGCGACGCGCTTCCAGTCGCGCTCGCGGGCGATCGAAAAGAGGAGATCCTGTGCGGCATGGATCGTCGGCACACGGTGGAACACGGCCTTGAGCTTGCCGAGATTGTCGGCAAGCAGGGCCAGCCGCTCTGCCGGGGTGGCGCCGCCGTCGGGGAGCCAGGGACGCGCGGCCTCGAGCGCGAGCACCGGCAAGTTGCCGAGCGGCAGGGGCTGCGGGTGCGGGGCCGCCCCGTGGCCAGACATCTCCCCGGCCCGCTGATGGGGCCCGGGGCCGGGCACGGTGAGCGCCTCTCGGACGCGGGCGAGAATCGCGTCGCGGGCGTTCATTGGAGCCTCCCGTCGGCGTCCGTACGGCCCCGGGCCACTGCCGGGGAGGCACGGTGGCGCCACTGGTCGCGGAAGCTCCGCGCTGGAGCCCCCGGCAGATCGCGGCTCGCGATCCAATCACGCAGCAGCGGCAGACGGAGTTTCTTCAGGAGCCAGAGCGAACGGCGGAAGACTGCCCCACCGGCGGCAAACAGCTGCGGCCGCGCGGCGACGGCGGCGAACATCCGGTGTCCCATCCGCTCGAGGCGGTTCGGCACGGCCCGGACGGCGTTGCGCCGGTTGTGGAGGAGATGGTGGTGGATGTCGATCCGCACCGGACAGGCGTCGGTGCAGGCGCCGCACAGGGAACTGGCCTGGGAAAGATGATTCCAGTCGCCGAGTCCGCGGAGATGGGGGGTGATCACCGAGCCGATCGGCCCCTGGTAAGTGGTGCCGTAGGTGAAGCCGCCGACGTTCTTGAAGATCGGGCAAACGTTGAGGCAGGCTCCACAGCGGATGCATTGGAGGCTGTCGCGCTGCTCGGGATCGGCGAGGATCGCGGCGCGGCCGTTGTCGAGGAGGACGACGTGCATCTCCCGCGGGCCGTCACACTCATCCTCGGCCCGCGGTCCTCCGTAGAGGGTGTTGTAGCAGGTGAGCGGCTGGCCGGTGCCGGCGGTGGCGAGCATTGGGAGGAGGACGGCGAGATCATCGAGCCGCTCGACGCATTTCTCGATTCCCGCCAGCGCCACATGGACGCGCGGCAGCGCCGCGGTGAGCCGGGCATTGCCTTCGTTTTCGGTGATCGAGATCTGGCCTGTCTCGGCGACGAGGAAATTCGCGCCGGTAATTCCCACGTCGGCCTCGACGTAGAGCCGGCGCATGTAGCGCCGGGCAATCATCGTCAGCTCCTCGGGGCTTTCTGTCGGCGCACTGCCGAGATGCTCCTCGAAGAGTTTGCTGATCTCGCCACGGCGGACGTGCATGCAGGGGAAGACGAAATGGAACGGGGGCTCGCCGCGGAGCTGCTGGATGAACTCCCCGAGGTCACTTTCTACCACGCCGTAGCCCTCGGCCTCGAGGGCGTCGTTCAAGTGGATCTCCTCGGTCGTCATGCACTTGCTCTTGATGATCGCCTTCGCTCCGGCCGCGCGGACGATCTCGAGGATGATCGTGCGCGCCTCGGCCGCGTCGCGGGCCCAGTGGACTTTGCCGCCGCCGGCCTCGAAGCGGTCGGCAAAGCGGACGAGCATCTCGTCGAGCCGGTTGACGGCGTTCCACTTGGCGAGGTTGGCGGCGTCGCGGGCGTGCTCCCAGTCGCGGTAGCGGGCCTTCTGGCCGTCGCGCGTCGTGTAATAGCCGGCCAAGGCACGGCGGAGGAACGCGCGGTGGTCGGTGTCACGGACATACTCGCGGGCGTCGTGGAGGAATCGCTTCTTGGCCCCATGCGCCGAGGCTTCCGTCCCGCCGGCGGAATCGACGGAATGGTCGGGGCGGGGCGTCGCGGTTGGTGAGGGATGGGGGGGCATAGCGGGTGCAGCGGAGGCGTGGCGGCTGGGAGACCAGATCGATGATAGCCGTCCGGCCGCAGTGCCGGCAGGAGGGAAAAGCGTCGCAGTCCGGGGGCGATGCGTGGATTTTACCCCCCCAAGAGGCTAAAACAGGGGTCTCGGTAGCGCGGCCTTTGCCGGGCTGTAGCGGGGGCGCGATCGATCCGGTGGCAGCATGTCTCCGGCTCGCGGCCTCCGTGCCTGGCGTGCCGGGCGATCTCCAGAGGCGGGTGAGGCGTGGTCGTACCTCCATCATTCGGCGAGCAACTCCTCTGGACGGGGGGCCTGTGGGTTGGCCTCGCGGCGCTCTGGGCGGCGATCTGCATGTGGGTCGACCGGGATGCCCGGAAGGTGTTTGGCAGCCCGCTTCCCTGGAATCTCCTCTTCGCGGCCGTCGGCGTCCTCTTCTTTGTCGCCACCTGGCAGGCCGGGCTCGGGCCGCTGGTGCTCTTCGCCCTCCTCATCCCCGCCATCACGCTCGGGTATGTGGCGCTGCGCGATTCGAAGGCCAAGCCGACCGACAAGATCCTCTCGGCCACCTTCGCCCGGCGGACAGGTCGGAAGCTCGCTGTCCGACTCGGGCTCGAGCGGCAATTCGACCGGGCTTTCCCGGTGGCGGCTTCGGGCGGCCTGACGAGGACCGGCCCGGCGCCGCGGATCGTCCTCCTGAAAAAGGACGGCACCACCGTCGACGGCAAGAGCGGAGCCCTCGACCGCGAGACTTCCCAGGCGGTGAAGACGGTGCAGGAGATGTTCCTCAAGGCGGTCGACCTCCGGGCCACCGACATCCACTGCGAGCCGAAGAACAACGACGAGTATGTCGTCCGCTGCCGCATCGACGGCATCCTTCAGAACATCGCGGCCTTTCCCGCCGACGAGGGCAAGGCGGTCCTCTCGGCGATGAAGGTGCTCGGCGACATGGACATCGCCGAGAAGCGTCGCCCACAGGATGGAACGTTCACCGTCCTCATGGAAGACCGGCGTTTCGACGTCCGGGCCGCCTCGGCCCCGACGAACTTCGGCGAGAAGATGGCGCTGCGGCTCCTCGACGCGGATGGCGGGATCGTGAAGGGGGGGCTCGGCTCGATCGGCATGAAGGATTCGGTCGTCGCCCAACTCCGCGAGATCATCCAGCAACCGCACGGCATGCTCATCGTCTGCGGGCCGACCGGATCGGGAAAGACGACGACGCTTTACTCAGCGCTGTCGGAGATCGACGTCAATTCCAAGAACATCATCACGATCGAGGACCCGATCGAATACCGGCTCGAGGGGATCTCACAGACCGCGGTCAACGTTGCCGCCGAGCTGACCTTCGCCAAGATTCTCCGCTCGACGCTCCGACAGGATCCCGACGTGATCCTCGTCGGTGAGGTGCGCGACAAGGAGACGGCGGAGATCGCCATGCAGGCGGCGATGACGGGCCATTTCGTGTTCACGACGCTCCACGCCAACGACGCCCCCACCACGATCACCCGGCTCCTCGACATCGGTGTCGAGGCGACGCTCATCCAGTCGGCCGTCTCCGCAGTCCTTGCCCAGCGGCTCGTTCGCGTTCTCTGCCCGAAGTGCAAGCAGGCCGTCCAGCTCTCCGACGATCTCAAGCAGAAGTGGGGCATCGCGGTCGGGAAAGACGTGACGATCTATCAGGAGAAGGGATGCCCGGCCTGCCATGGCACCGGCTTCCGCGGGCGGACAGGCCTCCACGAGCTGATGATCTTCGACAACTCGATCCGCGAACTCCTCGTCGGCCGCCCCTCGATGCAGACGATCCGCCAGGCGGCTCGCAAGGGGGGCATGAAGACGCTCCTCGAGGCGGGCGTCGGCAAGGTGCTCGCCGGGGTCACGAGCGTCAGCGAGATGCAGCGGGTGGCAAAGTGACGGGAATACCTATGCTGTTTGCCGATTCGATCCTCCAACAGTCTGCGGGGCTGATCACCATCCTGATCGTGGCCCTGATCGCCTGGCTCGGCTCGCGCTACGGGCTGTTCCTGGCCACCGTCTGGGGCCTTCAGGCCCTCGCCTCGGTCGTGGCGGCGTTCGCGATCACCGATCATGTCGACGGCCTGCTGATGTGGGCCGGAATGACCAACGAGTTTGCGATGATCTGGCGGCAGACGATCGCCTTCGTGACGAGCGTGGCACTCGTGGCAATCGTCATTCGGCTGGCGGTCGGAGGGGCGATCCAGGAGGGGGCGACGAACTATCCGCCGCTGGTCGATCTGGCCGGCGGGGGCATCGTCGGCGCGCTGGCCGGGCTCGTCGTCGCCGGCACGCTTCAGGTGATCCTCGCCATGGCACCGCTCCCCGATTCGATGGCCTTCGACCACACGAAGCTCGGCTGGGATCTCGGCCAGGGGATCATCGATCTGGTCGGCCACTGCGCCCCGTCGATGTCGAGCGAGCAGCGGGGCATCATGATGGACGGGGAGCCGGGCTTCCGGGCCGAGAAGGAAGATCCTGCCAAGGCCCTGCCGGCGCCGGTCGATCCGTCGCAGCCGGTGATCGAAAAGATCGAGCTGCCGCAGTGGAGCGAGGTCTACGCCGACGTCAACTGGAACCAGCAGTGGGACGAGGGGGAAAAGTATCTCGACGCCGACGACAACGGCGCCTTCACCTGGTGCCTGCGGAGCAACGACATCAACACCAACCAGACCCGCGACATCGGGCTCCGCGAACGGTACGCCCTCGGGCCCTGGGTGACGGTGCGGACGGTCACGAAGCTGGATGTGCAGCGCCTGCAGCGAAACGGGAAACTCGGACCGGTGGAGGGGCTTCCCTATCCGCCGCCGGGAGGACTCGGGCCTGGCGTGACCCTTCCGGTGGCCCGTCCCACCGCGACCGATCCTGCGGTTGGCGTGCCCGGACAGCCGATTCCGGCCGGCATACCAGGCACGCCGGTGCCCCCACAGGTGCCGGTCACACCGGGTGCGTCGGTGCCACCGGGTGCGTCGGTGCCACCTGGTGCGTCGGTGCCACCTGGTGCGTCGGTGCCACCTGGTGCGTCGGTGCCACCTGGAGTGCCAACGCTCCCTGGTGGGACCGTTCTGCCGGGGCAGCCCGGGCAGCCAGTCCCGCCGGGCCAACCGTTCCCCGCCGGACCCACCCCTGGCGCGGGGACGCCCCCCGGCGTCCCGAAGCAGCCCGGCCAGCCTGCGGCCCTCGTGCCCACCGCGCCGCAGCAGCCCGGTGTGCCGGCTGGTCAGCCGCCCGTCCCGACCCCTGAGCCGACACCTCCCCCTCCGACTCCTCCCGTCGAGGTGCCGGGGCGTGCCAACGAGACGCCGAAACCGCCCCCCGGGCCTGCCAATCCCTTCAAGCCGGCGCCGAAGAAATAGGACGAGCGGCTCTTCGCACCCACGAGCGGTGGGAGCCCCGGGGCTCGACGGCCTGTGATACTGAGCGGCAGGCTCCGGGCCTGCGGTGCCGCGGCGATCGCACCGTCGCTTGACCATGGTGCCGCTTCGGCACGTGGCAGTATGCGAGCCCCGCGGGTGTGAGACCGGGGAGCAAGTCGATCCAGCTGTGCCAGGTTCTCCGTTGACGCTTCCGCTCATCACCGTCGTCATCCCCACCTACGCCCGGCCGAGGCAGCTCGCCGCCTGCCTGACGGCTCTGGCGGCGCAGCGCTGCCAGGCGCCCTGGGAGGTGGTGGTCGTCGATGACGGGAGTCCGGAGCCGCTCGACGCGATCGCCGAGGCGTTTCACGGCCGGCTCGATCTTCGCATCGAGCGGCAGGCCAACGCCGGGCCAGCCCGGGCCCGCAACCGCGGTGTCGCCGTCGCCCGGGGCCGATTCATCGCCTTCACCGATGACGATTGCCTGCCTGAGCCCGACTGGCTCGGAGCCCTCCTCCGCCGCGAGGCCCTCACCCCCGGGGCGATGGTCGGGGGGACGACGATCAACGGGCTCGACAAGGAGCTGTTCGCCAGCGCGAGTCAACTGATCGTCGACCTCGTCTACGACCACTTCAACGCCGACCCCTCCCGGGCGACGTTCCTGACCAGCAACAACGTTCTCTGCACGCGCGAGCGCTTCGAGGCGCTCGGTGGCTTCGATGTCTCCTTCCCCCGCGCCGGAGCCGAAGACCGCGACTTCTGCGATCGGTGGAAGATGGCCGGATGGCCGCTCGTCTGGGAGCCTGCAGCGCGGATCGAGCACCGCCACGCGCAGACCCTGCGGCGGTTCGTCGAACTCCACTACCGCTACGGCCGGGGGGCCTACCTCCACCATCGCCGCAGACTCCAGCGCGGCTCGAGCGGAGTCGTTCAGGACATCGGCTTCCACGCCTCGATCCTGCCGCGGCTGCGGAAGTTGCGCGGCGATCCACGCGTCGCCGGGCGGACCCTCGCGATCCTCGCGGCCTTCGGGATCTGGCAGGGGGCGAATGCGGCCGGATTCGCCCGGGAGGCGCTGCTGGGATCGCGGCGCCAGTCCCCAGCTTCATGATCGGATCGGATTGGTGCCGGATCGGAGCCGAGCTCAGGTTGAGGCGAGCACTTCGGCCAGATGGATCGTGCGGGGCTTCTTCCCTTGGCGGGAGAGCCAGCCGTCGATCTGGAGCTGGCAGCTCGGATCGCTCGACACGATCCAGTCGCACTCTGTCCTGGCCAGCGACCCCGCCTTCACCTCCGCCATCGCGGTGGAGATCATCGGGAACTTCACGCTGAACAGCCCCCCGAAGCCACAGCAGCTCTCCGGCTCGTCGCACTCCACCAGCTCGAGGCCACCGACGGCCGCGAGGAGCTGCCGCGGGGCTGCTTTGATCCGCAGCTCACGGAGGCCGTGGCAGCCGTCGTGATAAGTCACGCGGTGGGGGAAGCGGGCCCCGACATCGGTGACGCCGAGGCGGTCGACGAGGAACTCTCCGAACTCGAACGTCCGCGAGGCGAGATCGAGCGCACGCTGCTCGTGCGGCGTGCCGGCAAGGAGCTCCGGATAGAAGACACGCATCATCGCCACGCAGGAGCCGCTCGGGCCAACGACAGCGCCTGCCCCCTCGAAGACATCGAGCGCCCGGATGGCCACCGTTCGGGCCTCGTCCCAGTAGCCGGAGTTGAAGCTCGGCTGGCCACAGCAGGTTTGGGCGGGGCGGAAGTTGACGGAATGGCCGAGGCGTTCGAGGACCGTGGCCACGGCCATCCCCACCCGCGGGTTCATCTGGTCGACGAAGCAGGGGATGAAGAGATCGACGTCCATTACTTCTTCTTGTTCTTGTTCTTGTGCTTGTGCTCGATTGCCCGAACCATCGCGGCCCCCATGTCGGCCGGGCTCGCGGCAACCTCGATGCCAGCACTTTCAAGGGCTGCGAGCTTGGCCTCGGCCGTTCCCTTGCCGCCGGAGATGATTGCGCCGGCATGGCCCATCCGCTTCCCCGGCGGGGCGGTCTGGCCGGCGATGAAGGCGGCCACCGGCTTCGTGACGTGGTGCTTCACGAACTCCGCCGCCTCCTCCTCGGCCGAGCCACCGATCTCGCCCATCATGAGGATCGAATGGGTGTCGGGATCGGCCTCGAAAAGGGCGAGGATGTCGATGAAGCTCGAGCCGACGAGCGGATCGCCGCCAAGGCCGACGCAGGTGCTTTGGCCGTGGCCGAGTTGGGTCAGTTGCCACACCGCCTCGTAGGTGAGGGTGCCGGAGCGGCTCATCACGCCGACATGGCCCGGCGTGTGGATGTAGCCTGGCATGATGCCGATCTTGCACTGCCCCGGAGTGATCACGCCGGGGCAGTTGGGACCGATGAGCCGGCTCTTCGAGGCCCGGACCACCGGCATGACGCGCGCCATGTCGATCACCGGGATTCCCTCGGTGATCGCGATCACCAGCGGGATCTCCGCCCCGACCGCCTCGAGAATCGCGTCGGCGGCGAACGCCGGCGGCACGAAGATCATCGTGGCATTCGCTCCGGTGGCGGCGACCGCTTCGGCCACGGTGTCGAAGACGGGCAGATCAGCGACCGTCTCCCCCCCCTTGCCGGGCGTTACGCCGCCGACCATCCGCGTCCCGTAATCGAGGCAACCGCGGGTGTGGAATTCCCCCACCTTGCCGGTGATGCCCTGGCAGATGACGCGGGTGTCACGGTTGACGAGGATGCTCATGGTGGTGTGATGGCCGGGGGGCGTTGAAAGGAGTGGTGGATTTCGGCTTGGAACGGAGCAACGAGCGGCGGGCGACGGGAGGATCAGGCCTTCAGCCCCTTGGAAGCGGCAACAACCTTCTTGGCGGCGTCGGTGAGGCCGTCGGCGGTGATGATCGTCGTGCCGCTGTTGGCGAGGATCTTCTTTCCTTCCTCGACCTCGGTCCCCTCGAGGCGGACGACGAGGGGGACGGTGAAGCCGACGGTCTTCGAGGCCTCGATGAGGGCGGTGGCGATCGTCGTGCAACGCATGATGCCACCGAAGATGTTGACGAGGATCGCCTTGACGTTCTTGTCGGAGAGGATGATCCGGAACGCCTCGGTGACTTGTTTGACATCAGCGCCGCCGCCGACATCGAGGAAGTTGGCCGGTTCGCCGCCGTGGTATTTGACGAGGTCCATCGTGCTCATGGCGAGGCCGGCCCCATTGACGAGGCAGCCGATCGTGCCGTTGAGCTTCACGTAGGAGAGCCCGGCGGCGGCCGCCCGCGTCTCGGCCGGATCCTCCTCGCTCTCGTCGCGGAGAGCGGCAATATCCTTATGGCGGAACAGGGCGTTGTCGTCGAACGTCATCTTCGCGTCGAGCGCCACCATGGTGCCGTCCTTGGTGAGGACGAGGGGATTGATCTCGAGGAGCGAGGCATCGAGGTTCACGAAGGCCTTCGTGAGCGCCTTGAAGAACTGCTCCGCGGCCCTCCAACTCGCTGCCGGGAGCCCGAGGCGGGCCGACAAGACGCGCGTCTGCCAGGCAGAGAGGCCGCGGTCAGGGTCGAACGGCTCGGTGATGATCAGTTCCGGGGTCTTGTGCGCCACCTCCTCGATGTCCATGCCGCCGGCGGTGCTGGCGATCAGGACCGGGGAGCCGGCGTGACGGTCGACGAGAATCGCACAATAAAGCTCGCGCTCGATCGCGCAGCCGCTCTCGACGAACACCTGATGGACGACCTGCCCCTCGGCACCGGTCTGGATCGTGACGAGGGTCTGATCGAGGAGTCCTGTGGCGATCCGCGCCGCGTCGTCGGCGCTCTTGGCCAGCTCCACGCCGCGCTGCGTCGAGCCCTTCACCATCCCCTTGCCACGGCCACCGGCGTGGATCTGGGCCTTGACTGCGCAGATCGGCGTGCCGAGGGCCGTGAACGCAGCGGCGGCCTCGTCGGGGGTGCGGGCCACTTTGCCTGCCAGCACCGGCACGCCGGCGGCCCGGAGGAGTTCCTTGGCCTGGTATTCGTGGATCTTCATGCCGGTCTTCCTTCGCAAGGGGGCCGGGGGCGATCGCTGCCCGGCGAGCCGACACTATCGCACACCGCGCCGGTCTTTCCAATCGTGCGCCGTTCCCGCCACGGCCGCGGGGGTTTCGTTGGTGCCGGGTCAGGCGTGCCGGCGTGTGATCCGCGACAGGTGGCGTTCCACGAGGCCCGGATCGTAGCCCGCCGCCGCCGCCCGGATCGCCGCGCGGATCGACTCCGGCGCGAGCCGGTAGTGGTTGACCCGGAGGAGTGAAACCTTGGCAAAGGGCACTCCGGCGGCGAGCAGTCGACGGGGGAGGAGCTCGGCGGGATTGTGGAACGGGCGACGGACTCTCCGCAGGAGCCGCCAGGAGGCACACGGCCTCCGCGGGGAGAGGTCGGCCGCAACATCCCGCCACCCAGGGTGCGCTTCCCGGCCGGCATCGTAGAGGGCCGCAATCCGGAAGCCGGCAGCCGTGACCAGCTCCGACAGACCGACCTCGTAGCGGCTGATGACGTCGTCCTTCGTCGGCTGCGGAACGACGCCGTTCCAAAAATCGCTCCAGCACGACGACGCGAGCAATGCTCGTCGGGCGGCGAGAAACCAGGACTGAAGGTGGGGCCGCGGCAGTCCACCGCCGTGGCGTGGGGGCTGCCGCGAGATCACCATCCCCCACAGGTCGGCATCGGCGACGCGGGGGTCGGCGAACATCGGCGTGGCGTCAAACAGCGGCCCGTAGACGCTGTCGTTGACACACACCACCTCGTCGAAGCCCGGCGCGTCGAAATCACCCGATGGGGAGAGCGCGCGGAGGCCGGCCTGCCAGCTGCCGAAGTCGTAGCCGACGTTCTCGCGTGGCAGGAACGTGTCGACGGTTCCCGCGAGGTTGTCAGGGAGCCGGCCCACCGACGTCGACACGAGCACCAGCCGCACCGCGAGCGCCCGGTAGGCGCGGAGGGCGTGGACGACATGCGGATCGACAGTCCCGTCGGGATCGTGGTGCGCGAGGATGATCGCACGGCGCATGGCAGGCGTGCTCGCGGTGGGCGGTGGCCAGCACGGAGAGGGAAAATCAGGCCGCCCGTCGGCGGGCCGTGCGCAGTCGATCCTGAAGCCGGCCGACGCGGCGGAGCGGGGCGCTGCGGTCCCCGCCGCCAGGGAGGAGGCGGAGCATCTCCGGGAGATGGTCGAGTGTCCGCCCGGCGGCGTCGAGGTCACCGCGTGCGAGTTGCTTCTCGACCGTTCGCAGGGCCGAGCCGGTATACCAGCGGGCACTCCGCTCCCTGACCCGTTCCCGATTGACTGCCGGAAGGAGGCTGCTGTTGAGTTCGATCGCCTGGAGGAGGTCGGGCCACACCGCACCGCTCTTGAGGAGGCGGTGGGATTCGTTGTCGCGGTGCCGACGGTAGACCGCGAGCACGCGCGGGTCGTACCACACTGGCGTGGCGGCGGCGATCCGCACCCACATCTCCCAGTCGAGCGCGTGGCACAGATCGGTGCGAAAGCCCCCGAGCCGCTCGTAGGTGCTGCGGGCGACCACGGCTGCCGGCGTCTGCACCCGTTGCCGCTCGGCGATCCTCGGCAGCCATCCGCCGAGCACTCCGGCAGTCCACTGCTGCCGCGATGCGGTCTTGATGAGGCGGTCGTTGCCGTCGACGATCCGGCTGCGACAGAACGCCATTCCGATCCCCGGGGCGGCACGGAAGCCATGCCCGATGCGGTCGTAGAACCCGGGGAGGACGTGGTCGTCCTGGTGGAGGAGGTGGACGAACTTCCCTCGGGCGAGCGACAGGCAGCG
>CAMARC010000080.1 GCA_945860405.1 Candidatus Kuenenia stuttgartensis
GGGCTCCTCTCCCTCGTCACGATCGCCGGGATCGGGATCGCCGCCGGATGGGTCTACTACCATCCTGCCTACGAGGCCGAGAAGGGCGTCGTATACGGCGTTCGGAAGGGGAAAGACCTGACCTTCGACGTCGTCCGCCCCGCCAAGCCCAACGGCCTCGGGATCGTCTACTTCACAAGCGCTGGCTGGCGATCCGGTGGCCCCGGCGACTTCAATTCCGTTATTCTCGCCCCCCTTCTCCGCCGCGGTTACACGATCTTCCCCGTCTATCACGTCTCGCAGCCCGAGGCGACGATTCCCGAGATCGTCGCCGACTCCCATCGGGCGATTCGCTTCATCCGCAGCCACGCGGCCGACTTTTCGATCGACCCCGACCGGCTCGGGCTCACGGGCGGCTCCGCCGGCGGCCACCTCTCCCTGATGATCGCCACCACCGGCGGCCCGGGCGACGCGGCGGCCGCCGACGAGATCGACAGGGCCAGTAGCGCCGTGCAGGCGGTGGCGATCTTCTATCCCGTCACCGACTTCCTCGATCTCGGCAACTCGACGGAGAATCCCCACAACGGAGGCCCCCCGCTCAGCTTCCGCAAGGCCCTCGAGCAGGACCCGGTCGACATGACGACCTGGCCGGAGACAGGCCGAGAACTCTCGCCGCTCCATCTCCTCGCCGACCATCTTCCGCCGACGCTCATCTATCACGGCGACGCCGACCGGCTCGTTCCCCTCGATCAATCGGAGCGATTCCAGGCGCGGGCCAAGACCCTGGGACACGACGTCAAGGTCGTCGTCCACCGCGGCGGCGACCACGGCTGGCCAACGATGCTCCTCGACCTGATTCAGTTCGGAAGCTGGTTCGACGCCCACCTCCGCCGCGGGACGTGATCGCCATTCGGTCGGCTCTTGCGACGGGGCCGTTGCGACTCACCGCTACGGCTTGAGGCGACGGTCGAAAAACTCGAACAGCGCCGCATCGGCCTTTTCGGCGTCGGCCCCCTTGAAGCCGTGGCCAGCGCCTTCGAGCGTGAGCAGTTCGGCCTCGACCGTCGCCCCCTTGAGCTTGTCGATGAGCCACTCGGCCTGCTCGTGGGCCACGTAGGCATCGTCCGTTCCGTGGATGCACAGCGTCGGCGCGGCATCGGGGGTCACCCAGGCCAGTGGACTTCCCTGGATGTGGAGATCGCGGTGGGTGTCGAGATTCCCGCCGAACCACAGCGGCAACACTTCGTGGGCATCGACGCTCTTTCCGTACGACTTCGTGAAGTCGCTCGGACCGTAGACATTGACGACACAGGCGACGGCGCTCGACTGGCCGGGGTTTCCCCCCTCTCCTTCGAAGCGTGGCACGTGGGCCGTGACTCCGAGAAACTGGGCGAGGTGGCCACCGGCCGAGCCTCCCGTGACGCCGATCCGCTCGGGATCGACTGAATAGTCGGCCGCATGGGCCCGCAGCCAACGCACGGCGGCCTTCGTATCGTGGACCGCGGCCGGGAAGCGGTGCTTCGGCGCCAGCCGGTAGGAGATCGTCGCCGCCACATACCCACGCTCGGCGAGGCGGACGCAGAGTTGATCGTAGCCGTCGCGCGTCCCGGCGCGAAACCCTCCCCCGTGGATGCAGATCACCGCCGGGAACGGTCCTTCGCCTGACTTCGGTCGGGCAAGATTGAGCTTGAGGGATTCCCCTTCGGAGGTCGAATACTCGATCCCCTCTTCCCAGCTCACGGTGTCGGGCACCGTCGGCGCCGCAAGCGCGGCCCCCGCCGAAGAGGCGACGGCCATGAGAATCGCCCCGAGCAGCGGACGGAGGAACAAGCCCCGGCTGGCCACGCGGGCGGCCATCGACATCGTCAGCATCATGCCTTCACTCCTGAGTCGGATTCCGGATTCGGGGGCCACACGGGAAGGAGCTTCATCGCCCCCCAGAGGAGCAGCATCGGCATCGCCAGCACCACGGCCGCGGCGAGCAGCCCCTCGCGGCCGAGCCATGTCACTGGATAGTCGACGAACCCCCGGAAGCTCTTCGAGAACAGCTGTCCGCCGACGACGACGTTCCACCGCATCGCTGCCACCTGCACGAGGACGAGGACGGCGGCGACGCCGGTGCAGGCATGGCGAAAGCCGGCGCTCGCGACGCGGGTGAAGGCGGGAATCGGCAGGATGAGCAGCGGCAAAAGCGAGCCGATGAGCACCTGCAGTGTCAGGTAGGAGAAGCGCAACTTTGTGACGAGCAGCTCGCGGATCACGTGCCACTCCTCCTCCCGCTCATAGGCCACGTGGAGGAGGTCGGCAAACTCGAACGCCACCGCGAGGACGAGGAACATCCACAGCAGCCGAGACAGGGCCTGCATGCATTCTTCCTCGGGCTCCATCCGGCTGCTCCGGCAGAGAAAAAGATAGAGGAGCGTTAGCACCGCGATCCCCGACACGACGGCCGAAGTCAGGAAGATCACCGGCATCATTGCGGTCGACCACCAGGGATTCGCCTTGATCGCGCCAAACAGGAATCCGACATAGCCATGAAGGATGCAGGCGGCCGGGATTCCGATCACAGAGAGGGCGTGGATGAGCTTCCGATCGATCTCGGCCGCCCGCGGCGTGATCTCCAGCACTCCCAGGGCGAGCACTCGGTAGACGTTCTTCCACGGGCCGGGTGCGGAATGAGCCCGCTCCACGATCGCCGGCCTGAAAAGGAGCCAGACATCGATGAGGAGAACGAGCATGTAAAAGGAGTAGATGAAGCCGAAGCCTGCCATCGCCGAGCTGGGGCTCGGCGTCGCCACAACATTGAGCGCCCGCAGCGGCTGATGGAGATGGAGGAGGAGCGGGAGCGTGGCACAGGCCCCCAGGCAGAGCGACGTGACCACGGCCAGCCGGGCCACCGGCCGCAGGCCTTCGCGGTGGAACACGTGGTACATCGTCGAGACGACGAATGCCCCGGCCACCATCCCGGTGATGTAGGGATAGATCACGATCATGATGCTCCACGCCGGATGGGCATCGTTGGGAAAGATGAATGGCGCGTCGTGGAGGGCGTGATACTCCATCAGGTCACCTCATCGGTGAGGCCGACGTAGCGGGTGAGCGGGATCGTGCCGAGGTGCTGCTTGAGGACGCTCGTCGGCAGCGTCGCCAGTCGCTTCGAGATCTCGCTGTCGGGATCATCGATCCGGCCGAAGACGCGGGCGCCTGTCGGACATGCCTCGACGCAGGCCGGCTGTTCGTTCCGCATCACGCGGTGGTAACACCAATTGCATTTGTCAGCGACATTCGTCTCGTGGTTCATGTATCGAATGCCGTACGGGCAGGCCTGGACGCAGTAGCCGCAGCCGATGCAGCGATCGGTGTCGACCAACTCGATCCCCTCCGGACTCTTGATCGAGGCATGCACCGGGCAGACTTGGTTGCACGGCGCATCGACACACTGGTTGCAGAGCTTGGGAACGAAGTAGGCGCGGAGGACATCCTCGGCCTCCGGTTGGGGCTCGCCCGACGCCGCGTACCCGATCTCAGGGACGAGGTCGACCTCGACTCTGCCGTCCTTGAAGTGGACGTAGCGTTCCACCCACGTTCGCGCCTGTCCCTCCGGCACGCCGTTCTCGACGCGGCAAGCGGTGAGACACTTCCCCGCGCCGGTGCACCTCGTCGTATCGATGAGGAAGCCGTACATCGGCTTCTTCGCTTGGGGGTGGCTGCCGCCCGGGGGCGTTGTGGCAGAGGACGATTCATCGCCGGCCATGGCTCCCGGCAGCAACGTCAACGACATCGCCCCGAGCGTGAGCGTGGTGGCGGTCTTGAGAAACTCCCGGCGGGAAGTCTCGCTCGCCTGATCGGGACGGGCTGTGCTGCAGCCGCCCGAGGCACACCCGCCGGTCGCACAGCCCCCCGAGGCGCAGCCGCCTGCGACGCTGGTTGCGGACATCGGGAGGATCGGTAGCTCGAAGAGGCTCATGGTGCAAATCCTTGCCCTAGGGGCGCCGCCGCGGTTTGATCAGGGGGCAGTGTCATGCCCACCATGGCATTCGAAGCAGGTTTCCTTGGCGAGCGGCTCGGAAGCCCCTTGCTCCTCGAGGTGGAGGGCGACGTCGATCTTCTTGAAATCGGCCGGCATCCCCACCACCGCCGCGTGGCACGACAGGCACGTGGCCCGATCCTTCGTGACGTAGAGATCGACTTTTGTGAAGAAGTCGCCATCCCACTCCGCGGCCGGCGGGAGCATGATCGACGGATCCTCTGCCGCCCTCCTCGCCGTCGCCACATGCTCGACGGCGTGACCGTGGCAGTGCGCGCAGCGAACCGCCTCGTGCAACGTGCCGGCCCGCTCGTGCTCCACCGACTCGTGACAGGCATGGCAGGTGGCATCGGCCTGAAACAGGCTCGGCCGGGCGGCGATGTCGTCGAGCGCCGAGGCCCGGTAGGGCCCCGTCCGCCCGAAGTCGTCGGGCACAAGCTCTCGTCGCACGACCATGCCGACGAGCCCGACGGCCGCCAGGAAGGCGCCGAGGGCCCAGAGGTGTCGCGTGTCGTTGAACGAAGTCATCGCGGATCCCAGTCTGGGGCGATTCAGACGCAGAGTCATGTTTCGCCGTCTGGCCCCCGAACAAAACAGGACGATTCTATCCCGATCGACGGAGGGTCGCAATCCGCAGGGGCCCTGGACCGTACCATGGGGCCAATTCCGGGTGGTGCATCGATTCGAGCGCCGCTTCCCTTCGTCACGCGAGGAAGACACCGCATGGCAACGCTGGCTACGGGCGCGGGTATCAGACGTGGTCGACGACATCCGCGGCCCGGCAACGACAAGGAGATCGCGTGGGGCTTCCGATCCACTGTCTCGCTCCCTGCGACGCGCGACGCCGTCCTTTCCATCGTCGCGCGTCTCGTGCCCCTCTTGCTCCTCCTCGCGCCGGCGATCGTCCTCGGCCAGCCCTTGAACGCCACCGACGCCACG
Organism: Candidatus Kuenenia stuttgartensis; assembly: GCA_945860405.1. Lineage (GTDB taxonomy): Bacteria > Planctomycetota > Planctomycetia > Pirellulales > UBA1268 > QWOP01. The sequence goes on from CAMARC010000080.1 coordinate 4,946, forward strand.
GCGCCGGGAGATGCGATGATCGACCGCTGGCTCGCCGCGCGGACAACGCGCATCGAGCGGACGATCAGCGACGACCTCCTCACCCCCGACGCGACACGGCAGGAGCGGCTCCGTGCCGAATACCTCTCCATGCTCGGCCTCGATCCGCTGCCGGCCCGGACGCTGCTCGGAACGACCGTCACCGGACGCCTCGAGGGGGATGGTTACACCGTCGAGATGCTCCATTATCGGAGCCTCCCCGGCCTGATCGTGACGGCCAATCTGTGGCGACCCACGGCGCCGCCGCCCGAAGGCGGATATCCGGGAATCGTGTATTGCTGTGGCCACTCCGGACGCGGACGCAATGGCAACAAGACCGCCTTCCAAGACCACGGCATCTGGTTTGCCCGCCACGGCTATGTCTGTCTCGTCGTCGACACCCTCCAACTCGGTGAGATCGCCGCCACCCACCACGGCACCTACCGTGAGGGGCGATGGTGGTGGCAATCCCGCGGCTACACCCCCGCCGGAGTGGAATGCTGGAACGGAATCCGCGCCATCGACCTCCTTGTCGAACGCGCCGACGTCGATCCGAACCGGATCGGCGTCACAGGGATCAGCGGCGGCGGTGCGGCAACGCTCTGGATAGCCGCCGCCGACGAGCGGGTGAAGGTGGCGGTGCCGGTGAGCGGGATGGCCGACCTCACCGCCTATGTTCCCGACGGATGTGTCGATGGCCACTGCGACTGCATGTTTCTCGTGAACAGCTTTCAATGGCCCTGGACACGGATCGCCGCGCTCGTCGCCCCCCGTCCGCTCCTGTTCATCAACAGTGACGCCGACCCGATCTTCCCGATGAGCGCCAACGAGCGCGTGGCGGCGATCCTCGAGCGGGTCTATGCACTCCATGGTGCCGGTGACCGCTTCGACGCCCAGGTCAGCCTCGGTGGACACGCCTACCGCGCTGACATCCGCGCCGGCGCGTATCGCTTTCTCGGCTCCTATCTCCAAGATGATCCCCGCCCGGTCAACGATGGCGAAATCGACCTCGTCGACGAGCGCGGGGCCACGCCCGTCCACCCGATCCCGCCGGAACGCCTCCGCGTTTTTCCAGTCGACGCCGATATCCCCATGAATCAGATCAACACCACGATCGACGCGCACTTCGTCCCGCTGGGTCGCCCCGAGCCGCCGCGGCCGGGTAGCTTCGAAGCTTGGCGCGGCCGGTTGCTCGACACCCTCCGCCGGCAGACGTTCCGTGATCTCGCTGATCTCCCGGCAATCTCGCCAGTCGAACGCCCCGCCCATGGCCCGTGGCGCATCGAGAGCGAGCCGGGGCTGTTTGTCGAGCTGTTTCCCCCCACGGCCGCGGCCCTCGCCACAGCGACGCGCCATCGCCTTCTCGTTCGCGGGGACGACACGGAGATCCCCGCCACGGCCGAAGAAGGCGAGGCCCTCTGGCACCTCGACCCGCGCGGCGTCGGAGCCGGGCGGTGGACACGGCGGAATCCCCCCAACCACGTCGAGCGGTCGATGGCGCTCCTCGGCGACAGTGTCGCCGGTGGGCAGGTGCGCGACACGCTCGCGGCGCTGGCTGTTATCCGCGCGGCCGAACCCGACGGCAGCAGCCCGCGGCCGATCGATCTGGCCGGCTCGGGCGCCGCAGGGCTCGTCGCTGCCTACGCGGCGATCTTCTCCCCGCTGGTCGCCACGGTCGATCTCGACCATCCCCCATCGACCCACATGGCCCCAGACGCGCCCGCGTTTCTCAACATTCTCCGCGTTGCCGACGCGCCGACGCTCCTCGGCCTGATCGCGCCGCGACCGCTCTCGATCCGCACGGCCACTCCCCAGGCCTTCGCCGACACCCTCTCGCTCTATACCGCGGCGGGCTCTCCGGAAACCTGCACCGTCTCGCCGGTGGACTGAAGGCCCGGAGCTTGGCCTGTCTCAGCCGATCGCCTTGGCGATGAGAAACGCGGCCGAAGCCGCCAGCCCACCGACCAGCACCGTCTGCCAGGCGCTCCGCCAGGGGTGGCTGGTGGTGAATCGCCCCTTGATGGAGCCGAAGACGAGGAGAGCCAAGAGCGTTACCGCCACCGACCAGGCCAGCGCCACCGGCACCTCCGACACGAGCGCATACGGGGAGAGGGGCGTGACGGTCGGCCGAATGGTGGAGGTGGGTGTCGAGTTTTTCGTGGCTCATGGCTCGTTCCCGGAGGAGGGTGCCGGCGCGGGAGTGGCACGGTCGAGGAGGGCGAACTCCGCCGTCAACCCAGGGCCGAACGCCATCGCGAAGCAGCGATCGGCGTCGGTCGTGGCCAGCAGGTCACGGAGGATGAAGAGGATCGTGGCGCTCGACATGTTGCCATGGTCGGCAAGCACCGCCTGAGAGGCCATGAGAGCGTCGGGGGAAAGGTCGAGCGCCACGCCGATGGCGTCGAGGATCCGCGGTCCGCCGGGGTGGACAGCCCAGGCCCCGATGTCGGCGATGCCGAGCCCCTCCGCGGCGAGCGTCTCCTCCACCAAGCCCCGGATCCCCCGCTCCAGCAGCCCGGCCACGCGTGGGGAGAGCGTCATCCGGAAGCCGTGATCGCCGATCTCCCAGCGCATGTCACCGCCCGAATCGGGGAGGATCGACGACCACTGTCGCCGCACCCGCCATCCGTCGTGCCGTGGACCGTCGGCAGCAGCCACGAGCGCCGCTGCGCCATCGGCAAAGATCGCGTTGGCGACGACGAGGTCGCCGCGGCAGCCGTACTGGAAGTGGAGGCTGCAGAGCTCGACGGCGACGACGAGGACCACGCTCCGCGGATCGGCGGCAAAGGCCCCGGCCACCCGCAAGCTGTTGAAGGCGCCGTGGCATCCCATGAAGCCGACGTGCGTCCGGGCGACGGAGGGGGAGAGCCCGAGATCGGCGACGAGTTGGAGATCGACCCCCGGATTGGCAAAGCCCGTGCAGGAACAGGTCACCAGATGCGTGATCTTTCCGGCATCAACACCGGAGAGGGCCAGAGCCTCGCGCGCCGCGGCGACGGCGAGCCCCCCTGCTTCTTCCGCATAGCGATCCATCCGGGCCGAGGTCGTCGGCCCCTCGTCGTCCGGCCCGGTGGCCGGGGGGAAAAATTGCTGCAAGGCGCCGTCGGCGGCGGGCGCTTCGAGGAGCACCGACCCACGCGTGCGGATCCTGGTCTGGTGGTACATGGCCGCCAGGGAGCGCACCCGGCCCGGCGGCAAGTTCCCGAACGACGCGGCCATGGCGGCGGCATCGTCCTGGGTGATCCGGAGCGGGGGCGAAGCGGTGGCGATGGCGAGGATCGCGAAGCTCATCGTTGGCCTCCCCGGCCGCCGGCACCGGTGAACAGCGGCACGATCCGCGCAGCGAGGCCCGGCGCCATCCGGGCGGAAGCCACTGCGGCCGTGACGAGCGCCGGGCTCCGCAGCCACGACGTCACGCGCCGGCAGCGCGCGTGGGGAACGACGAAATGGCGATGATGCGCCCCGGCATACACCTCGCCGACGCGAGCCCCGCCGGCTTCTTGAAGGATCGTGTCGGCCGCGATCCGGGCGCTGGCCAGGGCCCAGCCGATCCCCTCGCCGGTGAACGGCTCGACATACGCGGCCGCATCGCCCACGCGGAGAATGAGCCCTCCCTCCGCGGACGGCGGGAAGCGGCGCGTGAGCGGGGGCGTGGCGGTAAACCGGGCTGCGTAGAGGGCGTCGGCGAGCCGCGGGGAAAGCGCCTCCGGAGTCGAGCCGAGCACCGCCAGAACCGCGCCAGCCGCACCTCCGCCGCCCCGCACCGCCGCGCGGTCGATCGCCGCAGCCACGTCGATCCGGCCATCCTCGAGGCGGACAATCCCGCAGTAGCCTTGCTTCCCCACCATCATCCGCAGCTCGCCGGGGGGGAGATCGACACAGTCTGCGGGAAGCGTCGTACCAAGGCCGATCAGGCAGCGCTTCCCGGCGGCGGCCGGGCCCCGGCGGTCTTGAATCGCATCCACGTTCGTGTCCCCGCGGACCCGATCGACGAGCCCCGTGGCCAGCACGCAGCGATCGGCTCCGATCGTCACGACGGCCCCGTCGGCAACGCTCCGCAGCGTCACGCTCACGGCGTTCCCGTCGCGCGTCGTGACGGAAACGACATCGACCCCGGGAAGCCAATCGACGCCGGCCGCCACGGCTGCCTCGACGATCGCCGTGTCGAGCGTCTCTCGCGACAGCACGCCCCCGCCGCCCACCGCGACCCGGGCTGTCCATCCGCCAGAGGAGAGTGCGAGCGTGGCGAGCGGAATCGGCACGCCGGCCGCGAGGGGCAGGGCAAGCCGGGCGAGCTCTCCGAGCGCGACCGACGACAGACAACACCCGCACACCTTGCCGCGCGGCATGCCGCCTCGGTCAACGAGCAGGACGCGCAACCCTCCCCGTGCCAGCCGCAGGCTCGTGGCCGCCCCGGCCGGCCCGGCGCCGACGACGATGCATGCCCAGGGGCCGAGCGCGGCGCCCAGCGTGATCGTTCCCGGGACGGTGGTGGGAGACGTGTTCATCGATCCTCCCCCTCGGCGCGCCACACGATCGAGACGCGCTCGGGCCAGACGCGCCGCACGGTCGCGCCCCGGAGGCCGACCGACTCCAGCAGCGCCCGGTATTCCGCCGGCGTCCGGGCCGCACGGACGGAGCGTGGCCCATCGACCCTGGCAACCCCCGATCCCGTCAGGAAGAACGTGGCGAAAAACGCAAGGAACAGCCCTGCCGGGCTGCGAATCAGATCGGAGATGACGATCCCGCGGCGGGCAGCCGACGCCATAGCCCGGAGGAGTTGGCGCGCGTCGTCGTCGTCGAGGTGATGAAGGAAGAGCGAACTCACGGCCACGTCACAGGAGGGGCAGCCCTGAGCCGTGACATCGCGGAGCAGGAACGTCGCCGGGCTGCCGAAGCGGGCGGCGAGATCCTGAGAGCGCTCGATGGCCCGCGGACTGATGTCGATGCCGGTGATCGCCACCGATCGCCACCGCGAGGCCCCCCGCAGCCGCCGGGCAAGATCGATCGTCACGTCGCCGCCGCCGCTGGCGACATCGACAACCTCGAGCCCGGCTCCACGGTCTTCCTGGCCGCCGGCCAGGGCCACGACGCCCGCGGCGAGTCGCGCGGCGGTCAGGGAGAGGGTGTTGATCCTGCCGAGGGCGACGAGGGCCCGGAGGTGGTCGGCCTCGGCGATCGCCGGGTCGTCCATCAGTTCGGGCTCACGGACGCGTGGGATCGACCAGAAGGGCACGGGCAAGCTCGGGGGGAAAACAACGGCACGGTGGCTGCCGAAGGCATCAGGGCAGGAGCCCCAGCGGCACTCCAGAGTAACCGGGAACAGGGGTCTGATGCGCCCGATATTCGTCACCGAGAGACAGCGCCACAGCGAACGACGTGGCGAGAGGGCATCGATGACCGCTTCTCGACGACGCTCCCCCCGACGGGCGAGCGGATCATCGCCCACCGCTGCTCGTGGCGGGCACGGCCTGCTCGGCGGGAAGCCGACCAGCCGGCGGCTGGGCCGTCGGGGTGGTGAGTTCGGCCGCCCGCCCCGCCACTGGGGTGGCGGCGATGCGGATGTCGCCATGAATCACCAGCTCGTCCGCCACGCCGACGACGCCACCGAGCTTCTTGTAGGGCTTCATGCCGAAGTCGGTCTGCTTGATGCGAAACGACCCGATGAGGCGGAGGACCCTCCCCGCCGCACCGACCTCCGCCGGGATCACCACCTTCCGCGTCACTCCGTGAAGCGTGAACGTGCCGACGAGATCGACGGTCGGTTTCGCGCCGTTGACTTGGCGCCGTGAACGGAGCGCCGACTCGATGTCGAACGTCGCCGTGGGATGGCGGGCCACGTCGAGGACGTCGGGGCCGAGCATGTTCTCGGTCGTCTGCTTCCTCGTAGAGGCGTCGGTCTCGCCGGCCAGGCCGAGGGCCTTGCGGGCCTCAGGGGTGTCGGCGAGGAACGACTGCATGTCGAAGACGAGTTGGCCGGCGTTCTGAGGGGCGTCGAGGATCACCCGTCCCGACACGAGCCGTCCGACGATTCCATGGTCGTGGCCGAGGCCGGTCTTGCCGACGAAGACGTAGATCCGGCTGCCATCGGTGTCGACCTCCCCCGGAGTGGGAAGGGGAGCCTGCGCTGCCGGAGCGGCCGGCGGGACCTGGGCGGCGGCATCGAGGGAGAGCGTCGGCAGCGCGATGGAGAGGAGCGTCACGAAGACGAGCCCCGAGGGGGCGGAGCCAAGAGGGCCGCCCACCAGGCTCAACACCTCCGACCGAGGGGAACGTCTGCCATCGCCAGGGGGCGTCATCATGGTGCGGAATCCTCGTGTGTGGTCCAAGAGTACCCCGCTGGACCGCCCCTCAAGAAGACGAGCTTCCGGTGGCATCTGTTCTGCGGATTCTCCGGTCTGGCGACGACGCTTCCGGTCAACCTGACCGTCAAGGTCGGTTGAATGGCCGCCCAGCCGTCCTATCTTTTCAAGGCTCCCATGCTGCCCCGCCCCGCGACCACGAGAGAAGCCCATGGCTGCCCTCGGCCGACTGAGCATTCAATCGAAGGTCATTCTCCTCCTTCTGGGGGTGAGTCTGGCGTCGATCGGCACCGTCGCCTGGATCGGCTACGACTCCGGCCGGAAATCCCTCGACCAGTCGCTCCGGGAGCGAATGACGGCGATCCGCTCGGCGAAGACGCTCAACGTCTCGATGATGCTCGATGCCCTCCGCGATCAGGTGATCGCGATGTCGGACAGCCAAACGGTGACGGCCGCAGCGCGGGATTTCACGGCCGCCTATGGGCAACTCGCCGATGCGACGCTCACCCCTGCGGAGTCGGAATCGCTGACGTCGTTCTACGCCACTGACTACCTCCCGAAGCTCAACGAGGGCCGCGGTGGCCAGCCGGTGCTCGAGCAGTATCTCCCTGCCTCGGCGGCGGCGCGCTACCTCCAATACCACTATCTCGCCGCCAACCCGGCCCCGTATGAAGGGAAGCATGCCCTCGACGCCGCCCCGGGCGACACCTCCGAATACGGGCGGATCCACGCCCGCTTCCACAAGGAGTTTTCCCGTACCGTCGGAATTTTCGGTCTCGAGGATCTCCTCATCGTCGATCCCGATTCGCTCGACATCGTGTACAGCTACGCGAAGACCGCCGAGTTCGCCACGAACCTCGAGGTCGGCCCCTACGCGACCACGCAATTGGCCACGCTCGTCCGCAGCCTCCAGGGGCACAAGGAGCGCGACGACTTCGTGGTCTCCGACTTCGAGAAGTTTGCCCCCAGCCTCGGCCAACCGATGGCCTTCATCGGCAGCCCGATCTACGACGGCTCGGAGCTTCTCGGGATCCTCGTCCTCCAGTTTCCGATCGAGACGTTCAACAAGGTGCTCACGGCAAATTACACCTGGTCGGATGCCGGTTTCGGACAGACCGGCGAGTGCTATCTCGTCGGCCCCGACAGGACGCTCCGCAGCCGCTCCCGCTTCATGGTCGAGGACACCGAGGGCTTGCTGAGCACGCTCGCCGACGAGGGAGTCGCGCGGGAGGTACTCGAGAGGATGCGGGCCCTCGAGACGGGGATGTGCCTCCTGCCGGTCGACAACGCGTGTGTCGAGGAGGCGCTGCGGGGCCGCAGCGGCGTGATGAAGACCAGAGGCTATCGAGGGAAACCGGTGGTCGCCGCCTACGGCCCTGTCGAACTCAAGAGCCTTCGCTGGGCAGTCGTGACGTCGGTCGACGAGTCGGAGGCCCATGAGCCGACAGCCCGGTTCGGTCGGACGGTGTTCGGACTGGCCAGTGGCCTGTCGCTGGCCTCGACGCTCCTTGCCCTCGCCTTTTCGAATCTCCTCACCCGTCCGCTCCGGGCCCTCATGGCCGCCGCCGAACGCCTCGGGGCGGGCGACACGGATGTCAGCGTCCCGATCCATTCGGAGGACGAGTTCGGCCAACTCGGTCGCGTCTTCAATAGTATGGCTGCGAGCATCCGCAAGCAGACCGAAAAGCTCGAGACGCAGGTCCGGGAGAACGACGAACTCCTCCACAACATCCTTCCCGCTTCCGCGGTCGAGTCACGCCGCGATGGCGACGAACGGGCTCAGCGGGAGTTCGCCGATGTGTCGGTCCTCGTCGCGGAGATCGTCGGCATGGAGGGGCTCGGCACGCCGGCCGGCGAGTCCCGGGCGCTCGCCGTCCTCACCGACCTCGTGGCAGCGATCGACGAGGCTGCCGAGGCCGGAGGGATCGAGAAGGTGAGGACGATCGGCACGACCTA
>CAMARC010000081.1 GCA_945860405.1 Candidatus Kuenenia stuttgartensis
TGAGGATCGCGATGTCGGGCTCGGGCTCGCTGAGGCCGTCGAGCCGGAGAGGATTTTGGCAGCGGATGAAGACCGATGCTTGTGCACTCCGACCAAAGTGCCTGGCGAGCAGATCGACGATCGCGGCGTGCAGGGCTCCAATCGGCGACATGTCGATGATCTCCCCATCGATCAGTTCCACCCGGTCTGCGGGCCCGAGGATGCCCGTCTCGCCCATCCGATGAAACGCCTCAACGGAAATCAGATGGCGCGCCGGAGCGGCAAGCGGAATCGTGACCATGGCGACGGCACCCTCGACGGAAAGAGCACGGCAACGTGCTGGAGAAGTATACAGGCGAACACTCAAGCGTCAATTTTGCGCCATCCTTGATGGCTGGCACCGTTTTCGGGCCAGCAACAACGATCAGCCCGCCGTGCCCGCACCTTCTTTTCCGCTGTCGTCTCGCGCAGGTGCTTGTGCGGCTGCGGCGGCTCGGGCGTCGTCTCCGACAGGCGTCCAAAGAGGGCGTTGTGATCGCCGTTCTTCGGCTTGAAGGCGGTCAACGAGGGCATCGAGCGTCCCCCCTGCCTCGGCTAGGAGCGATTCGCGGACGGAGCGGATCTCATCGAGAATCGGATTCTTGGTCATCGGCGCTCCCGAGAAATTCGGCCGGTGTGCAAATCAGCAACTGCCCGAATCCACAATCGTCCAAGAGTCAGGTGCCAGCCACCAAATGTGGGCAAGCTGGGCAGCGGGCGCTTATCGCTCTTCGCCAGATTTGGTGGCTGGCACCTTTTCTGGTGCTTCCACCGGCACGATCTTCCCGAACATGTGGCCGCCGACGGCGTCGTGCTGCCAGGTGCCGGCGTAGAGGGGGCCGTCGATGACGACGCGCGAGGAGAAGGTGCCGAGGCCGGGGATCGTGACGTTGTCGAGCGTGATCACTGGCGTCTTCCCTGCCCACTTCACCTCGACTGGCACTGGCACCGTCAGATCGACGCTCCCGTAGCGGATCCGGGCCGACACGATCCACAGATCGGCTTCGCCGACTTTCGCCACCGACGAGATCGTGTACTCATCGCGGATCGGATTCTTGTCGTCGTCGCCGGCGATCGTGAACCGGCCGACAAGCTTCACGTTCGTCATCGCCTTCGTGAACGAGGCGAACCGGGCGGCCTCGTCGTCGGTGGCTTCGACGGCGGCCGCCGGGGCATCGTTGGCTGGCGCGGCGGCCTCCTGGGCCCGGGCCGATGAAACGGCCGGAACGGTTAGGCCCATGGCCGACATGAAAACCAGGGCCGTGCCGAGGACGCGGAACGGAAATGGGCGCATGACAGATCTCCGGGGCAACAGGGCTCTTGGGGTTGCACCATCTTAGCAACGCCGGCAGCGCCGAAGCCGCTACGGCGCCTTGATGCCGAGCCAGAAGGTCTCGACCCCCTCGGGGCCGAAGCGAACCGGGAGTGGCGCGGCGTCGGCGGTGCCCGCGATCCTTGCCGCCACGCGGATCGGCCCAGAGAACGGCTCGGCCGCCGTCATCACGAGCGTCACCTTCTTCGCGGCATCTCCCTCTGGCGGCGACTGGACCGCCGCCGCGGTGACCCCCGCCGGCGGATCGACAACAACGATGTCGAGCGATTCCTTGAAGCCATGCTCCCGGCCGATCGTGATCGCGAGTTCGACCGGCTTCCCCGGCTCGCCCGACGCCCGATCGACGTCACACGTGACCTTCACTGCCGGCAGATCGGGGCGGATCGTGAGCCGGTAGCCGTGGGCCGGGCCCGATTGGCCGCGGCGGTCGCGGACGACGGCCGTATAGACACCATCGGCCGGCGCCTTCCAGGAGAGGGTTCCCGCTGGTTCGTCGGTGATCGCGAGCCGCTTTCCTTCGCCATCTTCGATCGACAGGATCGGATCGACGGCCGTGCCGATCGCGATCCCCTCGACGAGGAGCGAATATGCCACGTCTTTCGTGGCAGTGAAGCGGTGCGCGAGGCGCTGCTTCGAGGCCGTGAGCGACCCTGAAAAGAGCACTGGCGGCGGAACACTTGCGCCCTCCGCCTGCGGCACGACCACCACCGGCATCTCCACGACCGGCAGGCTCACGCCGCCGCCGATTCCGTCGAGCGCGACCGTGACAGCGCGCCGGGCGCCGGTGGCGGACGGGGCGAGCGCTGCGCCGGGCACGGGAAGCGGGGCGTTCTCTGTGGGCAGTTTCCACCCGAGCGGTGCGAGCTGGGTATCGGCCCCGAGAGAGACAGCAGAAGGCAGCGTGGCGACGAGGAAGCCGCGCTTCGAGAGCGTGAGCCGATAGACGAACGCTTCGCCACCGGCGAGGCCGATCGTCGCATCGGCGGTCTCGGGGAAGCCGTAGACGCGGACGAAATACTCCCCCGTGACAGGCGCTGTGAAGACGACGCGCGGGTCGAGGCCGGCGGCGTCGAGATTGCGAGCGAGGAGCGAGTGGCGGGCGTCGGCGACGTCGAGCGTGAGATCGGCCGTGGTGCCGAGGAGCCGGTTGGCATCGGCCTGGGCAACGAGCGTCTCGCCGGCCGCGAGGGCAACCCGGTAGAGATCGACATCCCCCCCCTTGCCGAGCACACCGTTGACGACGACCACCGGCTCGCCGATGGCGGTCGCTGCCGCGGGCTTGTCGTTGGGCTCTGTCTCCTCGATCTCCGGCAGATGGCCGACGACGAACCGGCGCAGGGCTGTGGCTCCCTCTGGGGTTGTGCAGCGGACAAGATGGGCCCCGAGCGCCGCGTCGGGCGCCACCGTCACGGCAAACGTTCCCGACTCCGGCTGCGGCTCCCAGAGCGTGCCGGGCCGCTCCGTCCACGCTGCCGCCGGCCAGACGGGGAACGAGCCGGCCACCTTGACAGTGACGGTCGCGCCACGCTGTGCGCCGGGGGGGAAGAGCCGCGTTGCCTCTGGCGGCGCCGCCGACGCGGCGGAGGCAAGCGCGATGGGCGCGAGGCATGCCGCGACGGCAAGAATGTGTCTCACGCGCCGCCACATCGTTCCGATCCTCGCCGCGACGCGATCCATCCTCGTTCCCACGTCAAAACAGCTCGCGGATCGGCGTCGGATCGCTGACGAGGAACGTCGGCCGGCCGGCGGGGGTCAGAAAGCTCTTTGACGGATCGATGCCGAGCTTCGTGTAGACGGTGGAGACGAAGTTTTCGGGGGAGAGGACGCGCTCGCTTGCCGAATGGCCGAGCCGGTCGGTGGCGCCGATCACCTGTCCACCGGGGGCACCGCCACCGGCAAAGAGGATCGACATGGCGCTTGCCCAGTGATCGCGGCCCGCTTTTGTCTGCCCGGGGAGCGTGGAGAGCTTCGGCGTGCGGCCAAACTCGCCGAGTGCGATCACCATCGTCGTCTCGAGGAGCCCGCGGGCGTCGAGGTCGTTGATCAGCGCGGCAACGGTTTTGTCCCAGGTGGGGAGCCTGGTCTTGAGGGCGTCGAAGAGCGCGCTGTGGTGGTCCCAGCCGCCGTCGTTGATCGTCACGAACGGCACCCCCGACTCGACGAGTCGGCGGGCCAGCAGCGCCTGCTGGCCGAAGGAGTTTCTTCCGTAGGCATCGCGAACACTGTCGGGCTCGGCGCCGATGTCGAAGGCGGCCTGGGCCGCGGGGGAGGTGACGAGGTCGTAACCGCGGGCATAGTGCTCGTCGATGCCGCGGACCGGGTCGCCGGCGGCCGGATCGTCAAAGCGAGGGAGGCGGTCGGTGAGGGCGCGGAGGTCGCGGCGCTCGGCGAAGCGTGTCCCTTCGACGGAGCGCGGCGCGGCGAGATCGCGGATCCGGAAGCTCGCAGAATTGGGATCGTCGCTAACGACAAACGGGGCGTACTTGGCGCCGAGGAAGTTCGGGCCGCCGGAGCGGGTCATGCCGGCGAGAGCGAAGTAGCCGGGGAGGCCGTGCGGCGCCTGCCGCTCGTGCCAGGCGACCGAGCCCATGCTGGGGTGGAAGCTGACAAACGCTCCGCAGCCGACCGGGATCCGCGGCGGCGCGCCGGTCATCATGTAATGGTTGCCGGCGCCGTGGTTGCCCTGGTTGTGGCACACCGAACGGATGACAGCGAACTTGTCGGCGATCTTCGCCAACTCCGTCATGTGCTCGGAGAACTGGATCCCCGGCACGCTCGTCGAGATCGGCGAAAACTCACCACGGATCTCGGCCGGAGCATCGGGCTTCGGATCGAAGGTTTCAAAGTGCGTCGGCCCGCCGTCCATCCAGATGAGGATGCAGTTGGAGGGGGCACGGCCGGCCGGATCGGCTGCCCGCGCTTCGCGGACGAGGCGGAAGAGATCGAGAAAGCTCCCCCCGGCAAGGCCGCCAATGCCAAGCTGCACCCCGCGGCGCCGGCTCATCGGCCGCGCCCACCAGGGGTGATTGGTGTCTCGGGAATCGTGGTTGGCCATGAAACGTACCTCTGCAGGAAAACCGGCGGCTGACGATCAGTCCTTCGATCAGTCCTTCAATCAATCTTTGAAGACGAACTCGGGCGAATTGATCAGCGACCAGAGTATGTCTTCGGTCACCTGCCGGCGAGATCGTCCTTCACGGGCGAACAGCGCCACCAGCGGCTCGCGCTCCGACGAGGTCGGAAACCGGGTGTAGCAGGCGAGATAGAGCTCCTCGACGAGGCGCTCCGGAGGGAGCTCGGAGGCCGCAAGCGTCGCGGCCCGGCTTGAGTCAGCGGCGATCTTCCCCTCGATCGCGGTGCTATTCATGAGGTGGAGCGCCTGCACGACCGTGGCGTCGGGATCGCGCTGGCAGGGGGGATCCTGATTGGGATCGGGGCGACCGAAGACGTCGAGAAACGTCGCCGGCGTGCGGTGGGTCCAGAGCTGGGTGGCCCGCGACTCTTCAGGAAGACCGGCGTAGGAGGTCGGCACGCCGGTGACGTCGTCGATGGCGTCGGCGAGAACCTCGGCGCGGAGCCGCTGCCGGTAGTGGCGGGAGAAGTTGCGGAAGTCGCCGGCGTTGGTGGCGTTGGGAAGGCTCGAGCGATCCCACACCGCCGAGCGGATGATCGTGGCGAGGAGTTTTTTCTGGTCGCTGCCCCCGGCGCGAAACTCGGCGACGAGGGCATCGAGGAGGGCCGGGTTTGTGGGGGAATTGGTGGCCCGGAAGTCGTCGATCGGATCGACAATGCCAACGCCAAACAGATCCCCCCAGATCCGGTTGACGGCGGCGCGGTGGAAGAAGGGGTTGTCGTGGGCGGTGAGCCAGTCGACGAGCGCCACGCGCGGATCGTCGCCGGCAGGGATCTCGAGCGCGGTGCCGAACAGCGGCGTTGGCGCAAGGACCATGCCTGAGAGGGGATGACGGACCTCCCCCGACTCGCCGACGGTGACGATCTCCTCGCCGCCAGAGATCGGCGGGGAGAGACCGGTGCCGCGGTAGGCGACGCGGCTGAAGAAGGCAGCAAGGGAATAGAAATCCTTCTGGCCGTAGACCTCGAAGGGATGCTGGTGGCACTTCGCACATTCGAGGCGCACGCCCAGGAAGAGCTGGCTGACGAGAGTCACGATCTCGTCGGGGGAGCGGCGGTCGCGAAAGACCGTCGTGGCACCGTCGCGCCAGGTGCTCCCCGTCGCTGTCAGCAGCCGGCGGACAAACTCGTCGTAGGGGAGATTCTCCCGGAAGCTGTCGCGGAGGAAGGTGTCGAGGGAGAGGGTCGCCTTGATGCCGACGCGGTAGGGATTGGGGCGGAGGAGATCGGCCCACTTGTTGGCCTGAAAGTCGGCATACTCCGAGCGGTCCAACAGCGCCGCCACGAGCTTCTCGCGCTTCGCCGGATCGGGATCGGCAAGATACGCGCGGGCCTCGTCGGGCGTGGGGAGGCGGCCGATGAGATCGAGGCTCGCGCGCCGCAGCAGCGTGCTCTCCGCTGCCTGCTCGCTGGGGAGGATGTTCATCGTGGCGAGCTTCTGCCACACCGGCTCGTCGAGCGGCGTGGGGCGAGGGAGGGCAGCGACCGCGGCGGCGTCGATGCTCCCGGGCGGGACGACGCCTGTGCTCCAGGTGGCGATGCTGCCGACGTAGCGGGCCATGATCGTCCCCTCGCCGGCAAAGGCTCCGGCGCGGACCTGGCCGTCGGCGGCATCGAGGACGGCCGGCTCACCGGCGTGCCAGGCGCTCGTGGCGGTGACGTCGCGCGTCGCACCGTCGGAGTAGTGGGCGGTGACGGTCAGGTCGAGACTTTCGCCGGGGGCGAGGGGCCGCGGCGCGGGCGAGAGCGAGATCCGCTCGAGCGTTGGGTCGTCGGGCCCCGCCTTCGGCGTCCCCTGCTCGATCCAGCGGACGAGCGTGCGGACGTCTTCCCCGTCGGGATCGAGTTTCTTCCCGCCCCCATGGGGAACAGCTCCTGTCCCTTTTTGGATGAGGAGGCTTTCCAGCGGCGAGGCGGGGCTGAGGCGACGGCCGCGGGCGGCGGAGACGATCGAGGCATGATCGAAGGCGGGATCGAAGGCGAAGAGCGACAGGGCAAAGCCGTTTTGCCCCCCCGACTTCCCGTGGCAGCCGCCGCTGTTGCAGCCGCGGACGGTGAGGATCGGCTCGATGTCGGTCTCGAAGAGGAGCCGGTCGGCCGCGGGCTGGGGGCCGGGGGCGGCGGCGCTGACGGCCGAGACGCCGGCGCCGAGCAGCACCATCCAGAGAATGCTCGTGGCGACGGCCCGCAGCAGCAGGGTCGACTTCGGGGCACGACAGTGGTTGGCGGGCGTGGGCATCGGCGTTCCAATTCCCCCAGAAACTGAACCCCCAAGTCTACCCTCCCGCCGGCCGCCGACCTTCTCTTTGCCAATCATCGGTCACGGCGGCATAAAACGGCCAAAATCGCGGTAATATTCATGACAAAACCCTTCCACCACGGTCCGATCGAGCTTGTCGACTGCGAGGTCCATGGCCCTGGCTCCGGGGCCGAGCTGTTTGTCGTCGAGGGGGAATCGGCGGCCCTGGCCGTGGCCCGCGTCCGCGATCCTCGCTTCCAAGCCGTGCTCCCGATGCAGGGGAAGCCGCTCAATGCGGTGAAGGCGACGCCGCGCCGCGTTGCCGCGCAGCCGCTGTTCCGGGAGTTGACCGCGGCCCTCGGCACAGGGATGGGGCCCGATTTCCGGGGCGACAGCCTCCGCTTCGAGCGGCTCTTGATCCTCACCGATCCCGACGCCGACGGGATCCACTGCGGCGTCCTCCTCCTCGCCTTCCTCCATCGCTTTCTCCGCCCCCTCCTCGACGCAGCCGGGCCTGGCCCCGGGCGGGTGGGATGGGTGCGGGCCCCCTGGGGAGAGGTGATGCCGGCCGACGGAGGGAAGGCGATTGTGGCCCATTCCGAGGAGCGCTTGGTCGCTCTGGCGGAGGAGGTTCGCCGGGAGCAGCCGGTGACCGTGCGTCGATTCCGCGGCCTGGCGGCCATCGACAGCGAACTTCTTGCCCGCCACTGCGTTCAACCTCAGGGCCGCCGGGTCGACAGGATGGATGCCGGGCAGGTCGAGGGGATGCTCGCGATGCTGGCGGCTGCGGGGGTGGAAGGGGTCAATGGGCTGGGTGGATAGTTTTTTTGATGGCGGCGGAGGTGTCCTTTCGTTGACTCGAGGCCAGGCCCTCTCTATCTTCGAACAAGGGGAAGCCTTGGTGGGGCCCGCCCCTCGTCGTCGCCCATGGCGGGGAAACGTACCCGAGGGTCGTGCTGGAAAAGAGGAAGCCAATCATGCAGCGCCGTGCCCCCCACATGTCGGCCCGGACCGCGGGCTTCACGCTCGTCGAACTCCTCGTCGTGATCGCGATCATCGGGACACTCATCGGGCTCCTGTTGCCAGCTGTTCAAGCCGCTCGCGAGAGCGCCCGGGCGACGAGCTGCCGCAACAATTTCAAGCAGATCGGCCTCTCGCTCCACCACTATCACGATCACACCCGCCGCTTCCCGTCCGGCTGGACCGGCGTCGCCCGGCCCGTTGGCGATGCCACCGACGAACTCCCCGGCTGGGGCTGGGCGAGTGAACTCCTCCCCCAGATCGAGCAGTCGAGCCTGTTCGACCGGATCGATCGCCGCCGGCCGGTGTTTGATCCGGCCAACTCGGCCCTCCACGCCGACGTCCGCAAGGCGTTCATTCCGCCGTATGTCTGTGCCTCCGACACCCGCGGCCCGACCGAGGGAGATGGCTTCTTCGCGATCAGCGCCGACGACGGCGACCACGATCACGAGGAGGAGGAAGAGCAATACGGGGAGAAGGTCGACGGCGCCCCCCTCGCGCCGCTGTGTGACGTGGGGAAGTCGAACTACGTCGGTGTCTTCGGCACCTTCGAAGTCGATGAGTACCCGGCTGCTGGCGACGGAATGTTCTTCCGCAACAGCCGCCTCGGCATGAAGGACATCCTCGATGGCTCGAGCAAGACGCTCGTCGTCGGCGAACGGAAGTCGAAGCTCGGCGGCAGCACCTGGACCGGCGTCCTTCTCGGCGCGAAGGCCTCCCTGCCGCGGGTCGTCGGCGTGGCCGATCATGCCCCCAACGATCCCCACCACCACTTCGACGACTTCACGAGCAACCATCCCGCCGGGGTCAATTTTCTCCTCGGGGATGCCTCCGTCCGTCGTTTCGACGACTCGATCGACGTCTCGGTTTTCAAGGCCCTCTGCACCAGGGCCGGCAGCGAATCGGCTGCGATTCCCGACTGAAGCCGGTTTTCTGCGGGTGCCCGGCGGCCGGTTGAGCCAAGGCCGCCTTTTTTCGCTCCCCCGTTACAACCGCCCCGCCGCTGCGGTTTATGTCTCGTGGACTTGTTCCGTCCCCGAGGAGTTAGCCGTGATCGCCCCGGCCAAGATCCGTCGTCCGTCGAAGAGTCGAGTCGCTTCCCCTGCTCCGGCCGCGGTTGAACGTCGTCCAGACGCGGCCGCGACCGAGGAGCGGCGGGCCGCTCTCCGGGCCCGGCGTCAAGCTTTTTTCACCCGCAAGATCGACTTTATCCCGTGCCGGCAGTTCCTCGCCCCCGAGGCCGAGGCCCTTGCCTCGACCCCCCCGCCGAGCGCCCCGGCCCGACCTGCTCCAGAGCCCTCTGGCCGGATCGATTCCTATCTCGCCGGGCTTTACGAGACGCGTCTCCTTTCCAGGGATGAGGAGCAATTTCACTTCCGGCGGATGAACTGGCTCCGCTTCCGCGCCGCCACCGAGCGCGGCCGGCTCGACGAGAAGCGGGCCACCGCCCGGCAGATCGATGCGGTCGAAGCGCTCCTCTCGGCCTCGGAAGTCGAGCGGACGATCCTGATCACGTCGAACCTCCGTCTCGTTGTCTCGATTGCGAAGAAGTTCGTCACCGTCGATGACCTCTTCGACGAACTCGTGGCCGAGGGGAACGTGGCCCTCATGCGGGCAGTCGATAAGTTCAACTTCGCCCTCGGCAATCGCTTCAGCACCTACGCCACCTACGCCATCCAGCGGCACTTCTTCCGCATCTCCCATCGGGGGCGGCAGCAGCGGCGCCGGTTCACGCCGGCTGATGAGTCGCTCCGCTCCGTGCCCGCGGCCGAACCTGCCCAGGGCTGCAATTCGGTGCAGATCGATCAGCTCAAGGAATTGTTCACGAAGTTTCTCGGCGAACTCGAGCCGCGCGAGCAGCAGATCGTCGTCGCCCGCTTCGGCTTCGATGGCCGGGCCCCGCGCACCTTCCGCGAGCTCGGTGCGGAAATGGGCGTGTGCAAGGAACGGATCCGCCAGATCCAGACCCGCGCCATGGAAAAGATTCGCGGCATGGCGACCGAGGCCAAGCTCGAGCAGACCGTCGGCGATTGGCTCTGAGTGTCGATTGAATCGGAGGCTCGAGGGATGGCAAGACGGGTGCTCGTGATCGGTGCGGCCGGAGGGATCGGCTCGGCGCTCGTCCGCCGTTTGGTCGCTTCCGGCGGAAAGGTCTACCTCGCCGGCCGGGATGCAGCGCGGCTGGAGACTCTCGCCACCGAACTCGGCATGCCGTGGGGCACCGTCGAGGCGACCGACCCTGACGCGATCGATGGAGTCGCCGATCGGGCCGTGGCCGAGCTCGGTGGACTCGACGGCTTGGCGAACTGCGCCGGCTCGATCCTCCTCAAGCCGGCGCACCTCACCTCGACCGCTGATTGGCAGACAACGATCGCCACGAATCTCACCTCCGCCTTCGGGTGTGTCCGCGCGGCAGGGCGGCTGATGAAGGGGGAGGGGGGATCGGTCGTGCTCGTGTCGAGCGCTGCGGCCCGCGTCGGGCTTGCCAACCACGAGGCGATCGCCGCAGCCAAGGCGGGGATCATCGGTCTGGTCCTCTCGGCGGCCGCCACCTATGCCAAGCAAAAGGTGCGCTTCAACGCCGTCGCCCCGGGGCTCGTTCGCACGCCACTCTCCAAAGGGCTCTTGTCGAGCGAGCTTGCTGAAAAAGCCTCTGTTGGGATGCATCCGCTCGGCCGGCTCGGCGAACCGGACGAGGTTGCCGCGGCCATCCAATGGTTTCTCGATCCCGCCCAGGGCTGGATCACTGGCCAAGTGCTGGGGATCGACGGCGGCCTTGCCGACCTCCGCGGCCGGGCCTGATCGGCCAGCCCATAGGCTGCTGAAAATGGCCCGATCGTGCCGGTTTTGCCGGCCCCTGGTTTCCGAATAGCCCCCGAACGCCCTCCGCTGTGGCAGGGAGGGCTGCTTTTCGGCGGGGCGAGAGGGTATCCTTCGCCCCATGCACACAGCAACCAATGGCCACGCCGGTGGGGACGGCGTCGGTTCTTCCAAAGCCCCGACGTTTCGCCTCTGGCTGATGATGGTGCTCGAGTTCGCCATCTGGGGCGCCTGGCTCCCGCTCATCTGGGGCTACATGGGGAAGGACGGCCTCAACTTCTCCTCCGCGCAGCAGGCGTGGGTGGGAAGCGCCTTCGCGGTCGCTTCGATCGTCGGCATCTTCTTCTCGAGCCAGTTCGCCGACCGGACGTTCGCGGCGGAGAAGTTTCTCTCCTTCAGCCACCTCATCGGCGGCTTGGCGATCCTCGGCATGTACTTCGTGAAGGACTTCCCCACGTTCTTCGGGCTGATGCTCGTCCACTCCCTCTTCTACGTGCCGACGATCTCCGTCACCAACTCGCTCGCGTTTTCGCACATGAAAAACGCCGAGAAGGAATTCGGATTCGTGCGCATGGGAGGCACGATCGGCTGGATCCTCGTCGCCTGGCCCCTCTACTTCATCCTCCAGGGGAAGACCGGCGCCGACGCCGTCGCCGCAAGCCGCAACATCTTCCTGATCTCTGGCGTGCTCTCGCTCGTGCTGGCCGGCTACTCGCTCTTCCTCCCCCACACGCCGCCAAAGCCGGCAGCACCGGGTGACGGGGGCTTCGCATGGTTGAAGGCGGCCAAGTTCCTCGCCCGCCCCTATCTCCTCGTGCTGTTCATCGTCACGTTCATCGACGCGGTGATCCACAACGGCTACTTCGTGATGGCCGGCGACTTCCTCGGCAGCAAGGCCGTGGGGATCAAGCCGGAATGGATCATGCCGGTGATGAGCATCGGCCAGGTGGCGGAGATCGTCACGATGGCGTTCCTCGGCACAGTCCTGGCCAAGCTCGGCTGGAAGACGACGATGATCCTCGGCATCCTCGGCCACGCCGCCCGGTTCGCTGTCTTTGCCTTCTTCCCGCAAAACACGGCCGTGATCATCGCCGTCCAGGTGCTCCACGGCATCTGCTACGCCTTCTTCTTCGCCACGCTCTACATCTTCATCGACGCCGCCTTCCCGAAGGACGTCCGCTCGAGTGCGCAGAGCCTCTTCAATCTCCTCGTCCTCGGCCTCGGAGACCTGGCGGCGAAGTGGCTCTTCATCCCGCTCCAGGACAGCCTCAAGACCGACGCCGGCATCGACTACCAGAAGCTTTTCCTCGTGCCGACGCTGATGGCGGTGGCCGCCGCCGGCCTCCTCCTCCTCGCCTTCTGGCCGCCGCGCCGGTTTGACGACGCCGACATCGCCAAGGACGACCACGGCACCGAGGCGCCGAACATCACCTGACGCTGGCGGACGCGGGGGCTTGGTCAAACGTGGCTTCGGGGTCGCCCGTGCCCCGTCGCCGGACGTTCACCTCGGCCTTCCGTGGCCTCGGCTCTCTCCGCGCCGCTTGCGCTTCGCCCTCCGGGCTGCGCTGACCGGCGAGGCCGGCTCTCGGAGCACGGGCGACCCCTCGCTGGCAGTGCGTTGTGGGGTGCTGGCTCTGTGGTGGCGTTGTGCTTTCCCACCCGAATCCGTCTTGCGGCGGTGGCCTGAAAGCCCCTATCTTCCCGCCCCCTCCGCCCCGCCACCGGTGCGCCGGGCGGGGAAGACCGAGGGAGGCCTGCCGATGCCGATCACGCTCGACGAACTGGCCCGGACGTTGTCCGCCGTTGCCGTTCACACAGGTGCCTGTGTCGTTTCGGGGGCGGCCACGCTCGATGCCGCTGGGCCGGGCGATGTCACGCTCGTTGATTCAAGCGACAAGCTCCCGCTCCTCGCCAAGAGCCGGGCCGGCGCCGTGATCGTGCCGCAGGGAACCGGCCCGCTCGACCGACCCTCGATCGAGGTGCGCGATGTCCATGCGGCATTTGCCGCCACGATCCTCCACTTCCGCCCCGCGCGGGTGGCCGCCCGCAGCGGCGTGAGCCCGCAAGCGGCCGTCGATCCAACGGCTCGGGTCGCCGCCGGGGCCGATGTGCACGCCTTCGCGACTGTGGGCCCCGATGCCGAGATCGCTGCCGGGTGCACGATCCACTCTGGCGCCCGGATCGGCGCTGGCTGCCGAATCGGCGCCGGGAGTGAGATCTTCCCGAATGCTGTTCTCTACGACGGCACACGCGTCGGGGAACGCTGCATCGTCCATGCGGGGGCCGTCCTCGGCGCCCACGGCTTCGGCTACAAGTCGGGGCCTGCCGGCCACGTCCTCTCCGCCCAGCTCGGCTGGGTGGAGCTGGGTGACGACGTCGAGATCGGCGCGAACACGACGATCGACCGGGGCACTTACGGGCCGACTTCGATAGCTTCGGGCACGAAGATCGACAACCTCGTCATGATCGCCCACAACTGCCGGATCGGCCGGCACGCGATGATCTGCTCGCAGGTCGGCGTGGCGGGGAGCACCACCACCGGCGACTTCGTCGTCATGGCGGGGCAGGTGGGGGTGCGCGATCATGTCCACATCGGCGACCGGGCGATCCTCGGCGCACGGTCAGGGGTCTCGAGCGACATCCC
>CAMARC010000082.1 GCA_945860405.1 Candidatus Kuenenia stuttgartensis
CGTCGATGCGGCGGGGAATCTCTACGTCATCCACGAGGGACGGAAAGAGCAGAAGGATCATCCGGCGATCTTCGTCTTCGATCCCGCCGGGAAGTTCATCCGCGCCTTCGGTAGCCAGTTCCAGGGCGGTGGCCACGGCATCGAGGTGCGGAAGGAGGGAGATGGGGAGTTCCTCTATGTCTGCGCCTACCAGCAGGTAAAGGCATTCGCGAAGCTCACGCTCGATGGCGAGACGGTGTGGTATCGCAAGGCGCCGATGGAGTCGGGCTGCTACGCCGCCGGCGAGGATGTCTCGACGGCCGCGACCTGGACGCGCGAGGGCTTCCTGCCGACGAACGTCGCCTTCCTCGACGACGGTGGATTTCTCCTCGCCGATGGCTACGGCACCTTCAAGATCCACCGCTACGACAAGGACGCGACCTGGGTCAGCTGCTTCGGTGGCGCCGGCGACGGGCAGGGTACGTTCAACACCGCCCATGGCCTGTGGGTCGATCGCCGGCCGGGACGCGAGCCGACGATCGTCGTCACCGACCGGGCCCACGACACGCTCCAGGTGTTCTCGATGGACGGCGTCTACAAGGAGACGCTTCCCGGCTTCGGGCTGCCGGCGAACATCGACAGCTGGAAGGACCTCCTCGTCGTCCCGGAATTGAAGGCCTGCGTCACCCTCCTCGGCCCCGACAACAAGCCGGTGGCGAAGCTCGGCGAAGCGGTCGCCCGCCTCGGTGCGGTGGAAAACCTCCGCGGCCAGCCCGACAAGTGGGTCGACGGAGAGTTCGTCCATCCGCACGACGCCTGCTTCACCCCGTCGGGCGACATCTTCGTCGCGGAGTGGGTCGCCACCGGGCGGGTGACGAAGCTCGAGAAGGTGTGACGGAAAGCCCCTTCACACGACGCCGTTCTTTACCGCCCACACCGCCACCTGGGTACGGTCGCGCATCGACATCTTCCGCAGCAGCTTGTGGATGTGGGTCTTTACCGTCTCCAGTCCGATCCCGAGCGCGGCGGCGATCTCGTCGTTGCTCAGGCCATAGGCGAGATGCCGCAGCACCTGCCGCTCGCGGAGGGTGAGATGGCGATCGGCCCCGTCGGCTGAGGTGGCGGCGAGCCTGGCCCCGACGAGCGCGAACGGTTCGTGGGAGAGCGGAGCCTGATCAGCGGCAGCGTTCCTGATTGCCGCCACGAGGTCCTGGGCCGTGCCACTTTCGGGGATGCAGTTGACGGCTCCGGCTGCCCTTGCCCTGGCCTGATGGGTGGTGTCGGCCGAGGAACTCGTGATCACCAGGCGGACGCCGGACGCCCCCGCCTTCACCCGTCGGGCGACCTCGAAGCCGTCGACAGGGCTGGCAAACCCTCCGTCGATGAGTGCCACGGAGGGCTTCGAGGCCACGATGCCGGCGATCGCGCTCTCCGCATCACCATGACTGCCAGCGATGACGAAGCCTTCGCTCGCCGCAATGGCGATCATGCCGGCGCGGAGAATCTCACTCGAGTGGGCAACGGACAGGGAAATCTGCAGATCCATGGTGACGGGGCTATCCGTGCCACTGGCATTGGGTTGGCCCTTTGCGCGTGGGACAATGACTCGTTCGGCAGAAGATCGAAGCTCTGGCGCATCGGCCACTGCCGGACGCCCGAATCGACGCAAGCCCCTTCAACGTCACCAGAGAGGAAAAGTTTCGCAGCCCCCTCACACGGAGGGCCACCTTCCCCCCGTAAGCGTGACCTTTTGGGGTCATTCGCCCTGCCGGAGGATCTCGCCGAGACGCTTGACGATCTCCGGATTCGGCGGCCGGCGATCGCCCGCCAAGAGAATCTCGAAATTGTCTGCGAGGATCTCCTCCGGATGGATGAGGTAGCCGGTGTTTTTCCCGACCTGCTCGAAAAATCCCTCCGCCTCTTCTGGCTTGGCCATGATCGGCGCTCCGTCGGCATCGATCTCGGGCACGCCGCGGACGGGATCTCCCTCGAGCCTGACGGCCAGCAGACGAAACTCCATCGTCTCGAAGAATGCTTTGCCCGCTTTGGCGTCGTAGTCGGAGGTCCGCGACCAGAGCACCGGCACCATCCAGCGTTCGACGCCATCGACCCGAACGCGGATGGAGTGGTCGAAGGCCGGAGCGTCCGGATTGGTGATCCGGCGGCGTTCAAAGTCGCCTGGCAGGGTCACTTCACCGCAGGGCTCGAATCCGATCGAGGCATAAAGCTTCCTGCGGAGCCCCGGAGCACTCCGGGAGAGGACATGAAACAGCTCGTGGCACAACAGCCGCCGCAGGACCGGCGACTCACTCCCGAGCACCTTGGCCGGGAGCATGATCGCCTCGCCACGCGTGTAGGCGGCGCCCCCTTCCTCGTCGCCACTGGTCTTCACGAGGAGGATCCGCTTGGGGAAGCCGACGCCGAGCGCCGTGAATCGGGCATCGAGCCCCCGCATCGCCGCGGCGATCGTGCGACGGTCACGGTCGCTCCATTCGAGAACGCTCCGCGCCGCGAAGGCCCGGTGCTCGGCGCCGCTGACGGCGCCCGCCGCCTTGAGACGCGCCTGCCGATCAAACGGGCTCATGCGTCGCGTGAAGTCATCTTCGGCGCCGAGGGTGCCGCTCCCCTCCGCGACCGTCGCGAACACCAAGTCGCTTCCCTTGCCGAGCGGCAACGACTCAGGGCCTGAGGCCAGCGCCGGAAGCGCGAGCACGAGCGTTGCGATGACAGGGATCAGGCCCCAGGGGAAGACGGGAAACGACGACCTACCCATCAGACAACTCCTCCGGAAAAACGCGGGGACTCGCCCCAGGATGGCCGGGCGTAGTAGAACGCTGCGGTGGCGGGATGGATAGTGAACAGGAGAGGAGACCGATCGATGAGGCACGCACGCTCGGCAGGCTGGCTTGGTTTGACGACGGTGATCGTCTCGCTTGTCTTTGCTCTGGGGCAGGGGGGATGCAGCCGTCCGGCGGGGCCGGGGAACACCTCAGGGGGCAAGGCCGATGGCAGGCCGCGCATCGCCTTGGTGATGAAGTCGTTGGCCAACGAGTTCTTCGCGACGATGGCCGACGGGGCGAAGGCCCATCAGGCGACAGCGGGCAATCGCTACGAGTTGATCACCAACGGGATGCGAAGCGAAACCGACGTCTCCGAGCAGGTCACGCTCATCGAGCAGATGGTGGCCCGCGGCGTGGCGGCGATCGTCATCGCGCCGGCCGATTCCAAGGCGATCGTGCCGGCCCTCAAGCGGGCCGCTGACGCCGGCGTCCTCGTCATCAACATCGACAACCGGCTCGATCCCGAGGTCCTCGCTGAGGCCGGGCTCAAGGCGCCATTCGTCGGCCCCGACAACCGCGAGGGGGCCCGTCGGGCCGGTGAGGCGGTTGCCAAACAACTCGACGCTGGCGACGAGGTGGCGATCATCGAGGGGATCGTCACCGCCTTCAACGGCCAGCAGCGCGCCCTCGGGCTCGAGGACGCCGCCACCGCCGCCGGCCTGCGGATCGTCGCCCGGCAGAGCGGGCAGTGGGAGATGGAGAAGGCCAACGGCATCGCCGCGGCCATGCTCAGCGAACATCCCGCCCTGGCCGCGATCCTCTGCGCTAACGACAGCATGGCGCTCGGTGCGGCGGCCGCGATCGAGGCCTCCGGCCGGCGCGTCCTCCTGTCGGGATTCGACAATGTCCCGGCCGTCGCGCCGCTGCTCGCGGATGGCCGGCTGGCCGTCACCGTCGACCAGCACGGCGATCGCCTCGCCGTCGAGGGGATCGAGACGGCCCTGGCGATCCTCGCAGGCGCCGCCGCCCCAGAGGATCGGACGACCCCGGTCGACCTCGTCACGGGCAAGCCATGAGCGCCCCTGCCGGGGCGGTCGTGCTCCGCGCCGAGGGGATCTCAAAGGCCTGGTCGACGCCAGTGCTTGACCGGGTGTCGCTCGACCTGCGCGGCGGCGAGGTCCATGTTCTGATGGGCTCCAACGGCGCGGGGAAGTCGACGCTCGCCGCGATTCTCGGCGGACTCGTCCCAGCCGACGCCGGGCAAATGACGCTTGGGCCGATCCCCCATGCGCCGCGTTCGCGAGCCGCCGCGGAGGCGGCGGGGGTGGTGATGGTGCTCCAGGAGATGAACCTCTTTCCCGGGATGAGCCTTGCCGAAAACCTGTTCCTCGACCGGCTCCCGAGCCGATTCGGCCTCGTCGACCGGGCCACGCTCCACCGCCGAGCCGTCGTGGCGCTCGAGCGCGTCGGTTTGGGCGAGCTCGATCCGCGGATGCCACTGGCCCGGCTCGGTGTCGGCAAGCGCCAGCTCGTCGAGATCGCCCGGGCCCTCGATCGGCGCTGCCGCGTCCTCATCCTCGACGAACCGACCGCAGCGCTATCGGCCCGGGAGAGCGACCTGCTCTTCGACCACATCCGCCGCCTCGTGAGCGAGGGGGTGTCGGTCGTCTACGTCACCCACCGGCTGGACGAACTCCCCCGCATCGCCAGCCGCGTCAGCGTTCTCCGTGATGGCCGCTTTGTCGCCGAGCATCTCGGGGGAAACGTCGCCCCGGGGCGACTCATCGAGGAGATGTCGGGACGTGCCTCGCCCCAGGGCTCGGCCGCCGCATCGGCCCCCGCGGGAGACGTCGTCCTGGCCGTCGCTGGGCTCGAGCGCGGTGCCCGCGTGCGGAAGGTGAGCCTCGAGGTCCGCAGCGGCGAAGTGGTGGGGCTCGCCGGGCTCGTTGGCGCCGGGCGAACCGAACTCCTCCGAACGATCTTCGGAGCGGATCCCGCCTCGGCCGGGAGCGTCCGCGTCGGCGATGGCCGCGCCGGGCTCCTCCGTTCCCCCCGTCAAGCCGTGGCCGCCGGAATCGGCATGCTTCCGGAGGATCGCCGCCACGACGGGCTCCTCCTCGGCCAATCGATGCGGGTCAATGCCCTTCTCCTGCCGGGCCAGCCCCGGGCCCGGAGCGGCTGGATCGATCGACCAGCGGAGCGGCGAGCAGCCGAGGCGATCCGGACGGGGATGGAGGTCGATTGCACGTCGATCGAGCAACCGGTCGGCCAGCTCTCGGGGGGCAATCAGCAGAAGGTGGTGCTGGGCCGATGGCTCGCGGCGGGATGCCGGGTGCTCCTCTGCGACGAGCCGACGCGGGGCGTCGACGCAGCCGCGAAGGGGACGATCCACCGGCTCCTCCGCGAGTTCGTCAACCGCGGCGGCGGCGTGCTGCTGGCGTCGGGTGAGCTGGCCGAGTTGCGGGCCATCTGCGACAGGGTCCTTGTCATGGCCGGGGGGAGAATCGTGGCGGAATTCGAACGCGGGTGGAGCGACGAGGCCGTAACGGCGGCAGCCTTCGAGAGCGCCGTGCCGACGTCTGTGGAGAAAGCGGGACATTCATCATGAATCGGACAAGGCTCGGGGAATGGGGCGTGCTCGTGTTCGTGTGGCTCGGACTCGTAGCCCTGTTCGGGACGCTCGCCGATCACTTCCTCTCCGCTACGACGCTCACCACCGTCGCCAGCCGACTGCCGGCGCTGGCCGTCGTCGCCGCCGGCATGACGCTCGTCATCATCGCCGGCGGTATCGACCTCTCGGTCGGATCGGTGATGGCCCTGTCGGGCGCTGTCCTCGGCGTGGCGATCGTTCAATGGGGATGGCCGCTTGCCGCGGCGATCCCGGTGGCGATCCTCACCGGTGCCCTCGCCGGCCTCGGCACGGGGCTCGTCACGGTCGGCCTGGGGATCCCGTCGTTCCTCGTCACCCTCGGCAGTCTCGAGATCTGTCGCGGGCTCACGTATGCCGTCTGCGACTCCCGAACGCTGTTCATCGGGGCGGCGATCCGGCCCCTCGCGCAGCCGATGCCGATCCTCGGCATTCCACCGACGGTGCCAGTAGCACTGGCCGTCGTGGTCGCCGCGCAGGCGATCCTCTCGCGCACGGTCTTCGGCCGTCACCTCGTCGCCATCGGCGCAAGCGAGCCGGCGGTGCGGCTGGCGGGAATCGACACGTCCACGCCGCGCGTCGCCGTGTTCGTCCTCTCGGGCGCGCTTGCGGGGCTCGCAGCCGTCTTCGCTTCCGCCCGCCTCGGCTCCGCCGATCCCAACGCCGGGGCCGGGCTGGAACTGGCAGCGATCGCCGCGGTGGTCATCGGCGGCACGAGCCTCTCCGGCGGCAGCGGCAGTGTCGTCGGCAGCCTTCTTGGCGTCCTCGTGATCGCCACGCTCGAAGCGGGGCTCGCGCAGCTCGGGGCCTCGGAGCCGCTCAAGCGGATCGTCACCGGCGGGGCGATCATTGCCGCGGTCGCGGCCGACGCTCTCCGTCGCCGCTGGGAAGGGGAGCGCGGCTAGCCCCCCCCACCCGTCCCCCGGCCCCCGGTTGTCGGCCGTCCCCTCCGCGCTTTCCTCCCTTTCCCCCCTTCTGCGTCTGTCGGCCCCCCTGCGGATCACCACCGCCGCCGGCCCCGGGTCCGCCGCGGGGACGATCAGCAGCGGGGTCGTAGGCCGGGTTGGCGGCATTCGGGATCGCGGCCCCGGTCGCCGCCTGCCAGGCGTGGAGCGTCTTCGTGAGCGCGTCGGCCCTCTGCCGCTCGACTGCCGCGAGGTCGTTTTGCTCGTGGGGATCGTCGTTGAGGCTGAAGAGTTCGACGTGGCCGCCGTCCTCGAAAAACTCGACGAGCTTCCAGTCCCCCTCGCGGACGGCGCTCGACGGCGTCGCCTTGCCGACATAGCAAGGGAAGTGCCAGAAGAGCCGCTCGCGTTCCGGCGCTTCCTTGCCGGCAAGGAGCCCGGCCAGGCTCATGCCGTCGAGCGGCTGACCAGCGGGGGCGGCGGCCCGACAGAGGTCGAGGAGCGTCGGATAGAGATCGACCGTCGCCACCGGGATGGCGGTCGATCCGGGACTCACGTGCCCCGGCCACGACACGACCAGCGGCACGCGGATCCCCCCTTCGTACAGCTGCCCCTTGCTCCCCCGCAGGGGCGGCGTGAATTGCGGCGTGCCGCCGTTGTCGGAGGTGAAGACCAGGAGCGTCTCCTCGCGGAGCGCGAGCCGGTCGAGGGCGGCAACGATCCGCGCGACGTTCCTGTCGACCCCTTCGATCGTCGCCGCATAGGCGGCGTTGTCGCGACGGTCGCCATCTCCCTTGCCCTCGTATTTTCCCTCGTACTTTCCCTCGTACTTGGCGACGAGGTCGGTGGGCGGATCGTAGGGGGCATGGACGGCATGATCGGCGAAGTAGGCAAAAAAGGGCCGGTCGCGTTCCCGCTCGACGAAGTCCAGCAGCTCGTCGGTGAGCCGGTCGGAGAGATAATTCCCCGCGTCGTCGTGGTAGGCATCCTTGCCGAAGCCGAGGTTCTCCGGAAAGACGACCGTCTCGAATCCCTGCCCGCCGGGAGTCGTCGGCCCAGTCCGACCGCGGCCGAGGTTCCACATCCCGAAGAAGGCCGTCGCATACCCCGCCGCGGCGAGAGCTTCAGGCAGCGTCACCACGTCTGTCGCCAGATCACTGTTGCTCTCCGCCGCCCGGAGCTTGTGCCAGGGGGATCCGGGGGGCTGACGCGGATCGACGACGGTATAGACGCCGTGGCGGGGCGTCACCTGTCCCGACATCAAGCAGGCGCGGGTTGGGGCGCAGTTGGGGGCGCTCGCGTAGGCCTGTGTGAAGACGAGCCCGCCACGGGCGAGGGCATCGATCGCGGGAGTGTCGACAAAACGGTTTCCCATGAAGCCGACGTCGCGCCAGCCCATGTCGTCCATGAGGATCAGGATCACGTTCGGCTGCCGTTGTTCCGCCGCGAGGGCAGTCCTCTCCTCCGCCGCCAGCGCCCCCACCACCAGGAAGAGGAGGGGCCACCACCACCGGCGGATCGCCGTCACGGTGATCATTCCGCTCCTCCCCGCTCGTAGTCGAACGACAGCGTTTCTTCGGCGAGGGTCAGCCCCCGGATCGCCGCGAGGAGTTGCTCGCGCGTGGCACCGTTCGCCGGCAGCCTCGGCTTCGCCGACAGGGCGTAGAGGGTGACGTGGTACGTCTTCACGCCGGGGCCACGCGAGCACATCGGGTCGTACTCGGCCCGCCCCTTGTCGTTACGCCCGATCGTGCCCACCCCCGGATTCCCCTTGGGGATCTCCGTGACATCGGCGGGGATTCCGTGCACGACCCAGTACGTCTTGAGGCGGTCTGGGGCCTCGTGCCAGAGGACGAGGGCATAATCCTTCGTCCCTACCGGGCCCGCCTCCCAACGGATCGGCGGCGAGATGCCATCGCCGTCACACGTGAACTCCGCCTTCAAGCGGCCCTCGTCGTCTATCCCTTCGCTCGAAACGGCAAGCGACCCTTGGGGGGCAGACGGCTTGCCCCGCGTCGCCTCCCCGCCCACCCCCGGTTCAGGGCGCGGCCGTCTCGCTCCCGGAGGATCGCGGGGCGGCGGCGTGTCACGCGGCGGCGGCGGGGGCCGACGATCGCGCGAATCGTTGCGTTCCGGAGGAGGCTGCCGACCCCCACCCTTCTCGCCGCCGCCGGGGCGGCGGCCACGTGGGCGGACCGCCTCCTCGGTCTCCTTCCCCGAAGGCTCGGTGTAGGTGAACGTCGCCGAGCCGTCGGTCTCGTAGGCATACGCCACCGTCCCCTGCTTGCCCCCGATCTCGTACGTGAGCAGCCGGGCGTCTTCGCCGGTCGCCTCGAAGCCGACGATCGTCGCCCCGCGGAGCGGCGGGCGGGCCTCGCGGACCGGCCGCGCCGCCGGCTGCGGATCGACCTGTCCCTCGCGTTCGGTAACCTCCCCGTGGAAGCCACCGTTGAGGTAGGGGTACTGCTTCGTCGCGTGGTAGTGGTAATGGCCGGCGGCGTCCTCGTGGCCGTTGAGCGCATCGAGGCCGGTCACCGGCGAGCCGTCGGGCTCGGTAAAGCCGTAGATCGGATAGCCGTCGAGTGCCCAGGCGATCGGCTTGCCCTTGCCAACCTGCGCCTCGAGATGGACCGGAGCGAGATGGTAGTGGTAGTCGTCGGCCCGACCGCAGTGGCCGCCGTAGTCGTCGAGCTCGCCGATCGCGAAGGCGTCTTCCCCCCGATTGTTGAGCGGATTGAAGATCGGGATCCCGTTGACGGCCAAGGCGATCGCCCCGCGGAGGAAGCGATTCTTGGCGCTGGCAGGCTTCTTGGCCGGCACGGGCACCAGCGGAATCTGCCAGGCGTTGTCGCCGACGTAGGGCTGGGGGAGCGGCACCTGTTGCTGCCAGGCACGGATCCCGACCATGAGCGGGTGATCGGGGACACCCTGCCCCTCGACATAAAAGAAGTCGGCGTCGCGGCGCGTCTGGATCGCGGCGCGCTCCTCAAACGGCGCGAAGGCCTCGACGATGCCAACGTCAGCGAGCCCCTTGCCGGTGCGGGGGGCCGATACCAGCCGGATCGGTGCCCGCCGCACCTCCGCGTCTTCCCCGGCGCCTCCAAGTGGCCGGCGCCCGAATGGCTCCTCGCCATGCCCCCCAGGGTGAGCCGTCGCCACGGACGCGACCATCACGGCGGCAAGCGCCGTCAGGGAGATCCGGCCCCCACGATCGATACGGTTCATTTCGGCTTCCTCGGTTTCTTGTCGCTCTGGGCTCCCTTCCGTCCCCCCCGCGACTTCTCCGGCGGCGGGGGGGCGGTCGGATCGAAGGTCGGGTCGAGGGTCGGCATCCGCGCGTCGACGCTGACGAGATAGTTGTCGAGGCGGCGGCGGAGGAGCTCGGCATCCTTGGGCCGCTCCGCCGCGAGGTCGCTGCGCTCCCCCGGATCGGCCGCCAGATCGAAGAGCTTGAGGCTCGAGTCCTCGAAGAACTCGATCACTTTGAGATTGCCGATGCGGATCGCCGCATGGGGCGTATGGCCGCTTTGATAGTGGGGGAAGTGGAAAACGATTTCCTCGCGGCGCCTGACGATGTCCCCCTCGTCACCGTCGAGGAAGAGATCGACGAGGCTTCCCCCGTCAGCCTCGCGCGGGATCTCCCCCTGGGGAATCTCCGCGAACTCGCAGAACGTGGGGAGGAGATCCCAGCCGACGACCGGGAGATGGCACCACGACCCCGCGGCGATGCCCGGCCCGCGAACGATGAACGGGACGCGGATGCCACCCTCCCACACCGAGCCCTTGCCGCCGCTCAAGCCCCCACGCCGGCCGCCGCCACCGGCCCCGTTGTCGGAGGTGTAGATGACGTACGTCGTGCCGGCGAGTCCGAGCCGATCCACGGCGTCGAGCACCATGCCGACGGCGGTGTCGAGATCCTCGGTGATGGCCGCCACTTCGGCACGCTTTCCGCCGCCGGACTCGGCGGCAAGCTTCGCATACTTCGCCTTCGACGCCGCCAGCGCGTTGCCTGGGGCATGGAGGGCATTCCAGGAGAGCTGCACATAGAACGGCTTCCCCACTTCCCGGGAACGTCGCATGAAAGCCTCGGCGCGCTCCGCCATCCCGAACAGGTCGACCGGATTGGGATCGGTGAACGCGAAGGCCTGCTCGTTGCCGGTGTCGCCGTCGTGTTCGTCGTAGCCATGCTCGCCGGGCCCGCCGCCGCCGAGGTGCCACTTTCCGTAGTGGGCCGTCGCATAGCCGGCCCCGCGGAGGAGCTCCCCGACCGTCACCGCCTCGCGGGGAATCGCTCTTGTAATCCGCGGCTCGATCATCCGGTGGCCGGTCTCCGCAGGCGCGGCCTTCGTCCAGTGAAGGGCCGCCGGCGTCCGTCCGCACTGGATGCTGATCCGCGACGGGGAGCAGACCGGCGCCGGAGCATAGGCATTCGAGAATCGCCGCCCCTGGGCCGCGAAGACCTCGAGACGCGGCGTGTGAAACAGGGTCGATGCCGCGACGTCGGGGGCCATCGCCACCGACAGCCCATCCCACCCCTGATCGTCCGCGATCATGAGGATGATGTTCGGCCGGTCGTCGGCAAACACGGTACCGGCCCCGACGATTACCCCCGCAAACAGTACCAGCGAGACGAGCACGGCATATCCCGCGATCATGAATCTGGTCATCGTGTTCTCTCACTGACTTCTCGGGCCCCAAGCCGCAACCAATCGGCTGATGGGCATCATTCCCAATCGACGGGGCGGGTCGCGTCGTGATGATGGACGTGGTCGAAGAAATCTGCCGGCAGCGGCGCACGCTCGACGAGTTCGAGCACGACGCCATCGGGCCCCGAGCCATCGGGGGCGAGGCCGCCAAGCTCGATCCGCTCTGCGGCGGCGTCGTCGCCGGCAGGGAAATCGATCGTCGCCCGGGCCGGGCCGCGGTGGCGGGAATCGGTGCGAACGGCCTCGAGCCGGAGTCGGCCGCCCGCCTCGGGGGCTTCCACGAGCGAAAGGGCGTAGCCGCGGCGGAATCCCGCCAGTCCTTCGGCGAGGGAGAGGAAGGGGAGGTCGTCGCGCTCACCCGGAATCCCGCGGCGGAATCGACGCCGATCCTCGCTGAGATGGACATGACCGGTCGGCGGCACCGACCATCCGATCTCCCCGTCGCAGCCGTTGATGAACACCGTGCCGTCGGCGAACGTGCGCACGAACACGAACTTGTCGGCCCCGCGCACGAAGAGCGTCGCACCGTCGACGCCGGGCTTGCGTCCTTCGGCTTCGGACGGAACTGGATCGGGGACGCCCCCCGGCCCGTGGTCAACGACGCGGATCGCATACCGCCGGTCGGTCGCCGCCGCCGACGCCCGCACGAGCCGCTCGAGGGCCGCCGAGGCATTCGCCGGAGCAGGGCGGAGGAGGAGAAGACTGCCAACGGAGATGCCCACCGCCAAGCCCAGCGGTAGAGCCAGCCGCAGAAACCGCGATCGGGGCACCACGGGCGACACCGATGCCGAGCTCTCGCGCTCGCTCCGCAACACATCGATGAGCCGGTCATGGACGAGGATCGCCCGGGCCAACCGACCGGCAGCCTCGGCCGACTCCGCCACGAGCCTTCCCAGTCGGTGCTCGTCGTCCTCGTCGAGCGTGCCGTCGAGGTGCCCCTCGATGAGCCGATCGAGCTCGGGGTCGCTTCCGTCTTGTGGAGCGTTCATGCCAGTCCCGGCTCGCGTTCGATGCATTCCCGGAGCCGGTCGCGGACGCGTTGGAGCGCCTTGGCGACGGTATTGGCCGTCATGCCGACCAGCGGCGCGATCGCCGCCGGCTTGAGGTCGTCGCGGTACCGCAGCTCGCAGAGCTCCCGGGCTTTGTGTTCAAGCAGCGCAAGACACTCGGCGAGGCGATCGAGGCGCCGGTAGTCGTCGGCCGGAACCGCAGCGAACGCCGCGGCGAGCTGCTCGACGGCGGCGCTGTCGAAGCACACCCGGGCGCGGCGGCGCGACCGCAACCAGGTGCCGACCCGATGGCGGGCGATGCCGATCACCCAGGGGACGAAGGGACGCGACTCGTCGTAGCGGTCATACGACTCGAGCACCGCCACGGCCACCTCCTGGAGAAGGTCGTCGCGCTCACGGAAGTCACGGATAACTGACGTCACAAACGCCGCCACGGCCGGCTGCGCGAGCGTCCACTCCCTCGTCACCTGCCGCAGCCGCTGATCCATCGTGCCGCTCCCGTAAGCCGTCTGTCACTGTCTGGCCCCATCCCTTCCTTCGCCGCCGACGACGAATCATGACATCCGCCCGCCACGATTATCCAAAAAACCGCTCGCCGCTCCGGGCAGCGATTCTGTCAGCCGAGGAGCAACCACGTCTGCCGCAGCGTGACCCACACGCCCCACGCAAGTGGCAGGCCGACGAGCCCCCAGAAGGCGATCACGAGTCCCCACGCGGCGCTTTTCGTTCCGCTGGCGGCGCGCACTACTCCCCCAGTTTTCGAATTCGTCGCAATTCCGCCTCCCGCCGCGGCCCCGACCTCCGGGCCGTCGAGCGGTCGAACGAGCCAGTTGCACACCGCCCCGACAAGCAGCACCACGGCCAGCGCCAGCATCGTCTGGTCGTAGGCCCGGGCCCGGGGGAATCCGGCGCGGACCTGCGCTTCGTTGAGATAGTTGACAAGCACCGGCCCGAGGACGCCGGCCACGCTCCAGGCGGTGAGGAGGCGACCGTGAATGGCCCCCACGCTGCCGGTGCCGAAGAGGTCGGCAAGGTAGGCGGGAATCGCGGCGAATCCCCCGCCGTACATCGTCAAGGCGAGGCAGAGGAGCCCGCAGAACGCCGCCACGCTTCCTGCCCGCCCGGCAGCCGGCACGAG
>CAMARC010000083.1 GCA_945860405.1 Candidatus Kuenenia stuttgartensis
GAGACGGCGTCGCTCCCCCGGGTGATGCCCCACACCGTTGCCGCCAGCACCACGACGGGATCGACAAAAGCCAGCGCCACCCGGCCGGCGTGGGTCGCCACGTCGGAGAAGGGAACGCCAGAAAGCCGCTGCCAGTCCTTCGGGATCGCTTGGAGGAGGACGTCCTGGAACGCGTTCATCTGGATCTGCGACGAAAGCCAGAGAAACAACCAGGGGAACACGCCCCACAGCGCCACCAGCGCCAAGACCAACCCGCGTTGGTCACCCCAGGTCTTGTGCCAGATGGCGGTATTCCACACGCGGTCACCCATGACGATGGAAACGGTCGTAAACCCCGTCGAGCCCCACGGGATCGACACGAACCTCCCCGAGCGGGAGCGTCGCGAGCCAGCCGAGCAGCGGCCGCAACGAATCAGCGGTCTCGAGGACGACGTTGCCGTCACGGTCGTGGCTCACGCTGACATGCTCGCGGAGCTCCGCCGGCACCTCTCCAAGAACCCCCTCGAGCCGGGCGGTGATCCGATGATGGCGGCGGAGATGCGCGATCGACTGCTCATGGACAACCCGCCCCGCACGGAGGATCGCCACGCGGTCGCAGGTCGCCTCGACCTCGGAGAGGACATGCGACGAAAACATCACCGTCCGTCCGGCAGCCCGTGCCTCGCGGACGAGATCGAGCACGACCGCACGGGCGGTCGGATCGAGGTTCGCCGTCGGTTCGTCGAGGATCACGAGGGTCGCCTCGGTGGCCAGCACGACAGCGAGAGCGAGTTTCTGGCGCATGCCGGTGCTCATTCGCGCCACCTGCCGTGAGCAGTCGAGATCGAGACGGCGGGCAATCGTCGTGGCCTCTTCACGGCGGCATTCGCGCCGCAGGCCGGCGAAGAAGTCGAGGACTGCATGCCCAGACATCCTCCGGAAGAGGCGCGCCTCGCCGGGGAGGTAGGCGGTCGCGGCCCGCACGGCGAGCGAATCGCGGACGCAATCGTGCCCTGCCACCCGGGCTGTTCCGGAGGTGGGATGAATGAAGCCGAGCAGGAGGCGGAGGAAGGTCGTCTTCCCGGCTCCGTTGGGGCCGAGGAGCCCGAACACCTCCCCAGGACGAACGCCGAGCGAGCAGCCGTCGAGCGCCGTGAACGTGCCGTATCGCTTCGTGAGTTGATCCGCTTCGACGAGCATCGACCGCCTGTTTCGACGTAGGGCATCAGTTGCGGAGGAAATAATAGCCCGCCAGGCCGAAACCGATGAGGGCCACCATCCGGCGCACGAGCGCCGCCGGCATCCGGCGCGTCAGCCGCACACCGACAAATCCGCCGGCGACCGATGCCAGGGCCATCACGAGCGCGTGGGGCCAGGAAATGACCGCCGCCCCTGCCGCGTCCGCCCCCAGGCCCCCGGGAAGGATCGAAGCGCCGATGAACATGACGGCGGTGGTGCCGTTGACCGCCGTGGCGAGGACATTCTTCACGGCGTTGATGCGGTGGATGTCACCCAGCCCGAGACACCCGAGCACGGCGAGCATGAGGATCCCGATCCCGGCGCCGAAATAGCCACCGTAGACGGCGACCAGGAATTGGAGAATCCAAACGCCGAGGAACATTGCTCGGGTTGGCTCGCCGGCGGTCGTGCCGGCATCCCGCCCCGCGGCACCGAGCCGAGCGGAGAGCCGCGGCTGGAGGGCAAAGAGGAGCGCCGCGCTGAGGATCAGCCAGGGAACGAGGCGACTGAACCAGGCAGGGGGCAGGGCAAGGACGAGCATGGTGCCGACGATCGCCCCGCCGACGCTCGCCGGCAAAAGCCAGCGCGTCCACCGTGGCTGTCCATGACGCTCGGAACGGGTCGCCCACGCCGCGGCCAGGGAGCCTGGCCAGAGGCCGATGGTGCTCGTGGCGTTGGCGATGACGAGCCGGGCAGGCCCGTCCGGGAGAAACGCTGCCACGACCGGGAAGGTGAGGATCGTGCCCCCTCCGGCGATCGAATTGACCCCTGCGGCGAGGAACGTGGTGCCGGCGAGGAGCACCATCTGCTCGAGCGTCATGGCGCTCGGCAGCAGGCTCAACCCCGACACGTCGTCAGCCAACGCCCCCATCACTTCGCCCCCCGGGCGCGATCTCCCTTGGCAGCCGCCGGATCGCGTTTGGGCTCCGCAGCGGGAGCAGGAGCACGGCCGCCGACGACCTTCGCCGCCGGCGCTTCCACCGGCACGCTCGTACCGCCGTCGACGAGCATGTAGCCGGCCCAGAACAACGGATGACGCATGTCGGTCAAGACCGTCTGGCCCGCCACCCGGATCCGCCCCTCGAGCGCAGGATCAGGTTCTTCGGCCGAAACCAGATCGACGGCCCGCCGCCAACTCGCCGCTGGGATTGCCGTCGGATCGTCGGTGTCACGGACGAACTCGGCCACGAGATCGGTGGTCGATTTCCCCCCCATCCGCCAGCGACTGACCAGCGCCGTGCGGGCGCCGGCAGCCAACAGATCGGTGGCGGCGATAAACAATTCCTCCCCGGGACGCGACAAAGGCTTGGTGAGCCCCGAGGCCATCGCCGACTGCACGCCGGGGACGACGACCAGCGGAGGGCGCTTGTGCGGTGAGGCAAGCCAATCGTTGAAGGTCAGTCCTGCCCTCGACCCGCGGTCCGGCGGCCGTCCGAACAGACCACGCAGCCCCACCGGACCCTCGCCGGCGAGATTGACCTCGTCGAGCACGACAAGCACATCGCAGATCGCAGCCGGGAGCGCCGGAGAGACGACCACACCGTGCTGCTGAACCGGTTGGGAAGGGAGGGCGACGGCCCGGTCGAGGGCGCGCGTCAGCCGATCGACCGCCTCTCCGATCGCCTCCGGCCGTTCCCCGCGGACGGTGCGGCCGGCATGAATGCCGACCGGGCCCCGCCCTGCCAGAGGTTCTGCGGGCGCCGCGGGCCTCCCGGCGACGGCCAGACTCCGCGTGGGGCTATAGCGGATCCGGCAGACGTCGCGGAGGAGCGGCCCGGCATCGGCCGTTCCCTCGTCGCCGTCGGCCGGCTCGCCGGCGGAACCGGCGGGGAGGAGTTCGAACGGGAGATACCAGAGCGGACCGTCGGGAACGATCACGAGCTCCTCGATCCCCTCCGACAGTTTGACCTTCGACTGCTCGAAGAGGAGGCGTTCGACGGTGATCGCGGAGGCACGCCAGTCGGAGGCCACGATCCGGTCGGTGCCCACTGGCACATGCGGATCGAACAGACACAGCGCTTTGGCGAGCTGCGTCAGTTCCCGCGCCAGCGCCGTCGGCTGGCGGATCTGCCAGGTGGCGACACGGTCACGGGACTCAAGCGCCCCCCACACACCCGAGCCTGACCAATGGAACGAGAGGACGAGTTCACCGGGCGCCAGGCGGCCACGCACTTCCGCCGGCGGGAGGAGCGGGGGGAACTCGATCCCGATCGACTCCCTTCCGGCGCTCAGCAGGTCGATCAACAGCCCCCGTCGGGCCGACACCTGGGAAAACGACTCCCAGTCCTTGGGCTCTCCAGGCGGACCGGCGCGACGGGGAAGACCAGCCTCGGCCCCGTCGCCTCCCCGTCCGGCTGCCGCGAGGAGCGCGGCGGTGAGGCCGGTGCGCAATCGGGCATCCTCGACGACGATCCGGGCGAGCTCCGGATGGCGTTTGAGAAGCCCGGTCCGGCCGGCGACGGCGGCCGCTGTCAAGCCGGATGGGTCGGGGCCGAGCAGACGTTCGAGCCCGAGTTGGCGTCCCCCCACCGGTTGCGTATCGAGCCAACGGGCTCTGGCTGCCGCTTCGCTGGCAGCCAGGGCCGCGTCACTGCCGCGTCGTGCAGCGACTAGCATCCACGCCTCGTGGGCTTCCTGCCGCGGGGTCGTCATGGCCGCAAGCGTCGCCAGCGGGTCGATGACCAACTCGCGCGGGGGCGGGTCGCCGAGCAGCCGCGCGAAGAGGACGTCGGCCTGACGGTCGGAGATTGTCGTCGCTCCGGCCATCACCATCTCGACGAGCTTCCCGGTCTGGAAGAGTCGCGGCGACCGGGGGCGGGCGATGGCCAGTGCCCGCTCCATGTCGGCGTCGCCGGCGGTGGCATCCCCGGCACCATAGGCCACCAGGGCCGCAGCGTGCGCGACAACGGCGCCCGGAGTCCCCTGACCGGCATCACCGCGGAGAAACCGGGCGTCGATCTCGCCGAGCCGGCCCCGAGCCCCCTGAAGATTGCCGGCGGCCGCCAGCGCCTCCGCCTCATGGGCGAGGAGCGTCGCGTGGAGCACCGGCAGGCCGGCGCGCGACCATTGGCAGCCCCCCTGAATGGTCGCGGGAACTCCCGGCGTGCCGGCGGCCTGATGCGCGGCAAACGCCATCCGGAAGGCCTCCTCGAGCGCCCGGGCATCACTGAACTCCGCCGCGGCGTAGGTCGCCTCCTCGAACCACCGCGCCGCGCCGACCGCATCGTCACGATCGAGCGCGATTCGCCCGAGGACGAGCAAGCCCCACGCTGTCAACGGATGATCGAGCTTGCCCCCGAGCGACACGCCGCGTTCGAGG
Organism: Candidatus Kuenenia stuttgartensis; assembly: GCA_945860405.1. Classification (GTDB taxonomy): domain Bacteria; phylum Planctomycetota; class Planctomycetia; order Pirellulales; family UBA1268; genus QWOP01. Next base: position 4,538 of record CAMARC010000083.1, read on the forward strand.
AGCGGCACCGCCTGATCGAGCCGGCCCTGCGACCATGCCGCGGTTCCGAGGGCCACATCAATCCATGACTGCGACCAATGATTCGCCGGCGCCGGGCGCTTCGCGAGGGCGTTGTTGATCGCTTCGATCGTGTCCCCCTCGCCAGCGAGGGGGCCGAGGATCACTCCCCGACGGTAGAGGGCGATCACCAACGCCCGCATGATCTCCTGGGGACGGATCGGGACGTTCATCGGGGCCGCGAGCACGCCCCCCTGCTGGAGCACCTTCTGCGGATCGGCGGCCGTCTGCCGGATCGTCATCGTGTCGGGGAAGGTGGTCGACTTCGTGCCGCGGGCACTGCGTCCCCACGTGGCGACCCGCGGCCGCGGCGAAGGCTGCGGGCCCTGGGTCGGGAACTGGACCGCGAGCAGCCACTCGGCGTTTGTGGCGCCGAGGAGAATCGCCTCGTCGTAGGCCGCGACCGCGGCACGGAGGGCGCCGAGTTCGAAGTGCGACTCACCGATCACCGTCGCGGAGGCAATCGAATCGATCCAACGCTGATTGCCCGCCCGGACCCCGGCAGCGTAATCCCGACCTGCCGTTTCCAGCCCCAGCGCGAAGTCGCCGTTGGCCAGCGCCGCCAGCGCCGCATCGTAGGCGATCGTCGGCACCGTCTGGGCACCGCGGGGCACGATCTGGGCCGACAGGTCCCCTGGAAAGAAGAGGTTGAACGGCGTGAAAACGACCAGCGCCGCGAGGATCGCGGCCGACCGGTCAAACAACGATTTCCGGGGATTGGAACGCCACATACGACCAGTTGTACACCGTCCCCTCCCGGACCGCCGACCCGAGTCGGGGCGGCAAGCGCGCAATTTCCCCCTTTCCGGCAGCACCAGGCCGGAAGGCCCGGGCCCCTACCTTCCCGGCAGTCTGGGGAATGCCGGATGACGGGGCGAGGCGATCTTGGCCGGATCGACCGATCGCAACGGTTTGTCAAAGTTTGGCGGTTCTACCGGCCGATACCACTTCGGTCGGCGGCGGATCGTGCCGGGTGGGCATCGCCCCTCGGCGTACCGCGAAGCCGGAAAACAGGCACCGATGCAGGGGCGAGAACCATGAGATCATCGACTCCGGACCAGCAGACCCTCTCCACGACCGGCATCCGTGCTGGGTTGCTTGCGGGTCTGGCCCTCGGGGGCCTCGGCTTGACTGGCTGTCAGGTCGACATCGGTGGGCAAACGCTCCCCAGTGCCTACTACCTCCAAGACGACATCCAATACTTCCCGGCCGGACCGGAGTTCAAGCTCTCCAAGGAGGCCGCCGCGCTCAAGGCCGCCACCCCGGTTCCCGCCGACGATTGCTGCAACTGACAGCAGCCAAGGGCGGCCTGCTGGAGGGGGCCGTCTCGAGCAACTTCTCTCTCCGACACCCCGCCTCCTCGGACGGGGTGTTTTTTTCATCGCGACGATGTCAGGGGCGCGTGAAGCCGCGGCCTCCGAGCCAGTCGACGAGGCGCGCCGGCCAATCGCCGGTGCCCGGGGCCTGCTCACGGCGCCGCAGACCATAGCCATGCCCCCCACGCTCGTAGACGTGGAGCTCGGCCGGCACCTGTGCATCGAGCAGTGCGCTGAAGAGCGCCACGGCCCCCTTGGCGGGCGAGGCGGTGTCGTCCGCCGTCTGGGCGATGAACATCGGGGTGGTCGCGGCGTCGACGATCACCCCCGGCCACAGCTCCTTCCCCTCGGGGGCGAGCACGCGCCAGGGATAGATGAGGATCGTGCAGTCGGGCCGGGCCGACGGGGCAGCATCGGCCCCGGGAAAGGAGGCCTTCGTGGTGGCGGCCACGAGCGCCGTGTGGCCCCCTGCCGAAAAGCCCATCAGACCGATTCGGGATGGATCGATGCCCAACTCGCCGGCACGCTCGCGGACGATCGACACAGCCTTCTGGGCATCCATGACAGGGCCGGCGTCCGGCTCCGCGAAGGCGCCGGTGGGAACGCGATAGAGGAGCGTGAGGGCGACGATCCCGTGCCCGTTGAGAAAACGACCGATCTCCCCCCCCTCGTGATCGTCGGCGAGGATGTTGTACCCACCACCGGGCAGGATGATCACCGCCGGACGCGGCCCGCCGTCTCCCTGAGGAAGGGGATGAACGATGAGTCGAGGGTCGGAGACGAACGACCGTCGCTGGATGTCGTCCTTCCCCTTTTCCACCTTCTCGGCCGGATCGCTCGGCACCCGATCTCCCGGCACTCCCTCCGGCCAGAGGCGAATCTCACCGACCGTCTCGGCGGCGGTCACGGCTTCGGCTCCGACAAAGCCGATCGTGGCGAGGAGGATTGGCATCACCACGGCAGACCATCGCTTGTTCATGGGGCGGCTCGCTCTCGAGGAATGAATGAGAAAGGGGTTTTGGGACGACCGTTTCAGGCGAGGGGATTGCCACGCGGGGCGAAGGGCCAGACGCAACGCTCGCCACTGAGAGCCGATGCGAACGCCGCCGCCGTCATCTCGATCGTCGTCTGGCCGGCGAACATCCCCGCAGCCGGCTCGCGATCCTCTTTGATCGCCGCGACGAGATCGGCCGCAGCCCGACGAGCCCAGGAAGCCCGTTCGGCGGCCCGGTCAGCCTCTTCGGCAGGAAGCCCGGCGCCGATTCCCTCCGGTCCGATTGGCTGCCACGGAACATCCTTGTCGACGCGCCACAGCGGCGCCTCGCGGAGATAGGCGTGAGGCAGGTTGTCGGGGCGGATGTGGATCGCGCCCTTCGTGCCGACGAGTGTGAGGGAAAAATTGGGCTGCTTCAGCCCGGCCTCGCGGACACTCGCAAAGAAACCGACCGGCCCGTCAGCCAGTCCGTACATCGCCTCCACCGCATCGCCGGCGATCAGCCCGATGCCCTCCGGGGCTTCCTTGGCGTCCGCCTTCGTGATCGGCCGGCCGTCCCGCGTGATGGTGGCCTGGCACCAGCGGGGAGCCCCGCCGAGGTCGGCCATCATGTCGAGGACATGGCAGCCGAGGACCCACAGATCCTCCGCGCCACCGCGGGCGTCTTCCTTGCCGCGGCCCCTCAGCTCCAGAAGCCGGCCGATGCGGCCGTCCTCGACGAGATCGCGGACGATTCCATACGTGGGGCTGTGACGATTGACCATCGCGATCGCGAGTTTCGTGCCGGAGGAGCGGCAGGCAGCGATCACCGCATCCGCCTCGGCGGCCGTGCGAACAAAGGGCTTCTCCATGAAGATCCCCTTCACCCCCGACTCCGCCGCCGCGATCGCCATCTCCGCATGGCAGTCGATGTGCCGCATGCAGAGCGAGACGATGTCCGGCTTTACCTCCGCGAGCATGGCACGCCAATCGCGGAACGCCGTCCCGGGCGCACCGCCATCGAGACCGAGCCGCTCGACGGCCTTCGCCAGCCCCTCGGCCGACTCGTCGGCCACGGCGACGAGGGTCGTCCCGTCGACCGCAGTCCACAGTTGATCGATCGCATGCCCCCAGTCGCCCCGGCCCGTCCTGCCGATCACCGCGACGCGCATCGGTTCCATCATTATCCCCTCAGGTGCCTTGCATTCTCGCAGGAACCGGCGTGCTGCCGTCCCCGGCCGAAGCTTCTAAAGCGTATGATCGTTCCCGCCCGGCGGCAGTTGTAACACAAGCCCCGGCCGAGAGGTGCTACGCCGATGCCCTGCGACCACCAGCACGACCACGATCATGGACATGCCGGCCATCGGCATCATCAGCACTTCGCCCCCGAGCGATTCGATCGGGCCATGGCGATCGGTGTGGGGCTGAACTCGGCGTTCGTGATCATCGAGATCCTGGCCGGTTTTTGGTGCGGCTCAGTCGCGCTGGTGGCCGATGCTGGCCACAACGCCGGCGATGTCGTCGGCCTGCTTCTGGCGTGGGGCGCCTCGCGTCTCGCCCGTCGCCCCCCCACCCTCCGCTACACCTGGGGCTTCCGCCGGTCGACGATCTATGCCGCCCTTGCCAATGCGGTCCTCCTCATTGCTGCCTGCGGAGGGATTCTCTGGGAGGCGGCCCACCGTCTCCGCGAACCAGTTCCCGTCGCTGGGCCGTGGGTGGTGGTCGTGGCCGCTGCGGGCGTCGTGATCAACACGCTCACCGCCCTGCTGTTCATCCGCGGATCACACAACGACGCCAACATCCGCGGCGCTTTTCTCCACATGGCTGCCGACGCCGCGGTCTCGGCCGGGGTGGTGGTGGCCGGGATCGTCATCGCGCTCACCGGCCTGACATCCATCGACCCGCTGGTGGGAATCGCGATCACGCTGGGAATTCTCGCCAGCACCTGGGGGCTGTTGCGTGAGAGCATCGATCTCACCCTCGATGCCATGCCGAGAGGCATCGATCCAGTCGCCGTCTCCGATCTGCTGGCCGCAATCCCCGGCGTGAGCGAGGTCCACGATCTCCATGTCTGGAACGCGAGCACCTCGGAGACCGCGCTCACGGTCCATCTGGTCGTCCCCGATGAGAGCGGACACCAGCGCGTTCTCGCCACTGCCTCGCAAGACCTCCGCGGCCGCTTCGGTATCGCCCACACGACGATCCAGTTGGAGTGTGTGGAGGCGTGCCAGGGCTGCCCGCAGCGATCCGCCGACAGCCTGTGAGGATCGCGGGCAAGGCGCACAGCCCGGCGATCAGGCCGCCGAGCCGCTCACCGTCGTCGTCGGAGAAAGCTTGGCCGACATCACCGCGGGGGCGAAACGGCGGAACCGCCAATCGGTCCATGCGGTCAAGACCGCCGCGAGGAAAACCACCGTCAAGGGAAGCCAGAGTTGAACGGCGGCAGGGATCGATCGCTCGACCATCATCCAGCCTGCGACGGCCCCCGCCAGGGCGAGGACGGCATACAGCACCGCGACGGCGGCATGGCTCACCCCCGACCGGACCAGCCGATGGAAGAGGAACTCCCGGTGCGGCACGAGCGGATTGTGGCCGGTGCACACCCGGCGGATCACCGAGAGGAGTGGGTCGTAAATGTAGGGCCAAGCCGCCATCGCCAGCGGCAGGAAGACCCTTTCCGTCGACCCGGTCACATCAAACAGGGTCAGGGCGGCGAAGAAGGTCCCCAGGAACGCGCTGCCGACGTCCCCCATGAACACCCGGGCCGGGGACCAATTGAAGACGAGGAATCCGGCGGCGGCGGCGCCCACGAAGGACGACAGCAGAACCATCGGAAAGTCGCCTTCCGAAAACGCGATGCCGACGAACCCGGCAGCCACGGCAACCGCGCCGAGGGCCGCCATGCCGTCAGATCCATCCATGAAGTTGAAGGCGTTGATGCATCCGACCACCCACACCACGCTCAGGGGCCAGGCCAGCCAGCCAAAGTCCACAACCGGCAGCGCCGGCAGCTGGAGCCCACGCACCGGGCCCAGCACGAAAACGAGCCCCACCGCCACGCCGATCTGGACGGCGAGCCGGAGCGTTGCCCGCAGCGGACGGATGTCGTCCCAGAAGCCGACCAGGGCGATGACGAAACTGGGGAGGACGACACCCATCGCCACCGGAAAAGCATAGAACGGCCAGCGGAAACAGACCGCCGCCGATGCCAGACAGGCGGTCAGGACCATCGGCATCCCCCCGCCGCGGGCCGTGGGCAGGGAGTGGGCGCTGCGACCACTGGGCACATCGACCAGCCGGAGGCGTGTCGCCAGCAGGATCATCACGTCGACGAACACCGCCGTGACGACGAACACCACCAGGGCCAGTCCCGGCCAGAGGATCGACTCGAGCGAATCGAGCGTGGGAAAGAGACGCTCCGGAGTGATCGATTCGTTCACAACCGCGACTCCTGCGGGCCGTCATCCCCACCCACCGGCGCGATCCCCACCGACGACGTCGTGCTGTCGAGAGCGGCGATCTCCATCAGCACCCCGCGGGCGGCTTCCGGCCCTTCGCCGAGGATTGCCCCCTTGAGGTCGCCGAGCCACTGTCGAACCTCGGCCAGGGGGCGGCCGGGGCGGGAAACACGGAACACCTGGCTGCTTCCCAGGCGCTGCCTCGACTCATCGTCGAAGAACAACTCCTCCGAGAGTTTCTCGCCGTCACGCAGACCGCTGAAGCTGATCTCGACATCCCCCCTCGGCACCCGCATCACGAAGGCCAGGCTCTTGACGAGCTCGACGATCCGCACCGGCTCGCCCATGTCGAGGGCGTAGGTCTCGCTCGACTCGGCGACGGCTCCGGCAAACATCACGAGCCGGGCAGCGTCCGTCGACGTCATGAAGCTTCGGGCCACCTCGGGATGGGTGACGACGATCGGCTGTCGGCGCACGAGGAGCCGGGTGAAGATCGGCACGATTGTGCCGCTGGAGCCGAGAACATTCCCGAACCTCACCACGACGAACTTCGTCGCTGATCCCTCGCCGAGAGCTTGGAGGAAACGCTCGGCGACGAGCTTCGAGGCCCCCATCACCCCCGTCGGGTTGACGGCCTTGTCGGTGGAGAGGGCGACGAACGTCTTGACGCCGTGCGCCTCGGCCAGATCGGCCAGCCCCGCGGTGGCGAGGATGTTGTTCTCGATCGCTTGGGCAGGGTGCCCCTGGAGCATCGGGACATGCTTGTAGGCGGCCGCGTGGATGACGATCGCGGGCCGGTGCTCCCGGAAGATCTCCTCCATCCGTTCGCTGTCATGGATGTCGACGAGGCACGGCGTGAGGCCGATTCTACCCGCATCATCTGACGAGATCCGCTCCTCTAGTTCGCCATGGAGGTCGAACAGACTGCATTCCGAGCGCTCGACGAGGAGGATCCGAGCGGCCTTCAGCAAGACGAGCTTCCGACAGATGTCGGCACCGATCGATCCCCCGGCTCCCGTGACCATCACCGTCTCACCACCCACCCACGAGGCCACGGCCTGCCTGTGCTCGACGGGCATCGGATCCGGATGCGTCACCAGATCACGGAGCTCCACGTCGCGGACGCGGACTTCGATCTCTTCTCCCTCGCCTTGCGACTCGGCGATCATCACGCGCACCCGGATCGCCGCACACGTCTCGCAGATCCGCCGCATCCGGCGGCCAAACACGCTCCCCTGCCGAATGATCACATCGGTCACGCGCAATCGCTGGGCGCAGGCCGCGACGTGGTCGATGCCACTGATCACCCTGGCGACCGACGTCCGTGAGCCTTGAAAAGTCGGATCGTCATCGAGAAGGCCGGAGATGAAATAGCCGCCGCGTTTTGCAGCCATCAACTTGGCGGCGATCGCCTGTCCCTGGGGCGAGGCGTCGATGACCAGAGCGCTGCGCTGATGCCCGACCGGTGCGTCGGGCATCAGTTCCTCGTAGATGCTCCGCGCCGCCGCCTGCAGCCCGCCGACGGCGAGCAGCGTGAAGGCCCAGTCAAGGAGGAGAACGGTGCGGGGAATCTGGATCCAGCCCAACTGCCAGGTCGTGAAGTAGTAATTGATCGCGACGAGAACCAGCAGGCAGGTGGTGGTGGCCCGCACGAGGACGCTGAGATCCTCAAACCGGATCGATCGCAGCGGACGGTGGCAGATGCCCCGGGAGTAGAAGACGATCACCTTCAACAGCACCACCCAGCCGATGGTACGGACGATCGTCGCGGCATCGCTCCCCCGCAGCAACAATTCGCTGCGGGTGAAATACGCGGCCAGGTAGGTCGCCCCGAACACGATCGCGAGGGTGCCAGCCGTGACAATCGATTCGCGCGTCGGCGAGACTGCCTTGATCCAGGCCCGCAGCGCCGACATGGTGGAGACGATGAGCGAGAGCGCCATGGGACGGATCGTTTGCCGGGAATAGTCCCGGGTCCTCGATGAACTTGCTCGTTCAGGCCAGCCCTCAGGCCAAGCCTCAGGACAAACCTGAGAGGTATCGGGGAGGCTCCTGCAGTCTGCTTCCAGTGACGTAAGGATCCGCCGTGGATAGAAAAAAGTCCAGCCGCTCCCTCGAGGGCCCCCCCTTCGGACTGTGATACCAGGACGATTCGGCGCGTCTGCAACGGCTGGGCAGGCTGGCCGATGGCCCGCCCCCGGCCTCAGGCTTCACTCACAGCCTGTGAGGCCCGTCTCCCCCTTCGTCCTCTCCCTGGGCCCAGGCCACGATACCGGCCAGCATTCCGCCGAAAACGGCCTCGTGAAGCGGCCAGATGGCATACCAATAGGCGAGGCCGCCGAGCCCCCGCGGATCGAAGACGGCGGTTTGATGGATCGTAACGGGGTTGTCCCCGGCCGGCCCGGGATCTCGGCGGACCACCTCAAACTCCAGCCAACCGCGTCCGGGGAGCCGCATCTCGGCCACCAGCCGCAGCCGTCTCGGCGGGGCACACTCCTCCACCAGCCAGCAGTCAAGCACATCCCTGGCGACCAGGCGGTCGGGATCGCGGCGTCCCCGTCCCATCCCCGGGCCGCCGATGAGCCGGTCGAGCCAGCCCCGCAACTGCCACAGCCACTCGTGCCCATACCAGCCGTGCTGGCCACCGATCCGCTCGACGGCGGCAAAGGCCCGCTCGGCCGAGACATCGACCGTGGCATGGCGATGATCGACGAGCCGAGGGCCCTCGAAGCGGCCGCCGTAGCGACGCGGCAATTCCTCGGCATCGGCGATGTCGGCCCAGCGTCGCCCCTCGAACGCGGCATCCTCGCGTGCCATCGC
>CAMARC010000084.1 GCA_945860405.1 Candidatus Kuenenia stuttgartensis
GGCGCCTGAGCCGACCGCGAGGAAGGCGCGGAGGAGATCGTAGCCCGCGGGGGTGAGGAAACTCTCGGGATGGAATTGCACGCCATAGATCGGCAGCGTCGCATGGCGGACGGCCATGATCTCGCGCGAGCCGTCGGGGGCGGTCGACCAGGCGTCGACGTGGAACTCCCGCGGCAGGGTCGACGGATCGATGACGAGGCTGTGGTAGCGCGTCGCCTCGATCGGGCTCGGAAGGCCTGCAAACAGCCCTTGCCCCGAATGCTCGATCCGGTCGACCTTGCCATGCATGAGCCGCTTGGCCCGGACGATCTTGCCGCCAAACACCTGCCCGATCGACTGATGGCCGAGACAGACGCCGAGGATCGGCATCCGGCCGGCGAAGCGGCGGACGGCGTCACAGGAGATCCCCGCCTCGTCGGGCGTGCAGGGGCCGGGGGAGATGACCAGATGGCTCGGGGCGCGGGCGGCGATTGCGTCGCAATCGATCTGGTCGTTGCGATGGACTTCGATCGGCACGCCGGCGGCGATCTCGCCGATCCGTTGGACGAGGTTCCAGGTGAAGGAGTCGTAGTTGTCGACAAGAAGGATCATCGGCTTCACCCCAGAAGTTCCGAGGGATGCCCCTCGCGGTCGACCAGCGGGAGGACGTGCGGCTTGTAGATCGTCGTGTAGGCCTCGGCGACGCGATGGGCCTCGAGGGCCTCGGCCGAAGCCCAGTGCTCGACGAGGACGAAGCGCCGCGGCTCGACGGTCGAGTGGTAGACGTCGAACTTCAAACACCCGGGCTCCGTGAGACTGCCGCGCCGCTGCTGGGCGAGGAGGTCGCGGACGCGGGGAACGTCGGCCGGATCGCGGACGAGGATCATGACGGTGAGGCAGAGCATGGGGCATTTCTCCGAGAAGTGACCTAGCCTACCAGCAGTTTGGCCGCCGGCGGCGCGACCCAGTCGCTCCTCCGGGCGAGGATGCGAAGATAGGGGGGGAGGAAGGCGGCCCGGTCGGCAAACGACCCCGGCTCGGCCCCCGACCGAGTGTGATCGGGCTCGCAGAGATCCTCGATGACAAACCCCGCCGCGCAGATTCCGCCGACAAGCGCGGAGAGCCCGTGGAAAAACTCCTGCGTCCCCGGCTCGCGAAGCCGCGACGGCGGGGCCGGGGGGAGCGGCTCGCGGCGGTCGGCGCGGTGCTCGAGTTCCCAGCGCCCGCCGGGACCGGGGACGAGGCCAGCCTGAAGGCTCGCCGGATGTTTGTGCTGACTCACATACCGCCCACCCGGCCGGGTCACCCGCGCCACCTCACGGAACACGTTTCCGACCTCGGGCACGTAGCAGGTGCTCACCGGATGGATGACCAGATCGAAGCGGCCAGTGGCGAACATCCGCAGGTCGTCCATCGAGGTCTGGACGATCTCCAGATCGAGGCGCCGCTCGGCCGCCACCTGCCGGTCGAGGGCGAGCATCGCCGGGGAGAGATCGACGACGGTCACCCGCGCCCCGGCCGCCGCATAGAGGGGCCCATGCTTGCCGCCACCGGCCGCGAGGCAGAGAAGCTCGAGGCCATCGAGCCGCGCCGGGAGCCACGGCCTCCCCGTCGGCCCGCCGCTCCCCAGCCAGCGGCGTGGATCGTCGAAGGCCTCGTCGACGGCCGGGCGAGCGAGGGCCGCCTGCGCGGTCGCCAGCCGGTCCCAGGCGCGGGCATTGCAAGCCACCGCCGCCTCACGCCGCTGCTGGTCGGTGGGATCGTGCATCAGGGGGCTCGTCGTCCTCTGCGGACTGCTCCACCGGCTCAATCGCGGTCGTAGAGGGCGTCGCGGGTGGCCGGGTCGCGCGGCTCGCCGTCACAGACAAACCCCAGCTTCTTTCGCTCCATGAGCGCCGCCTGCTCGGCGGTGAGCCAGGTGTCGCCGGGCACGTCGACGGCGAACTTCCACGGCCGCGACTCGACGTGGCCATCGAGAAAGCAGACGTTAGCCTGCGTGGCATGGCGGAAGTGGACGGTAGGAAAATTACCGCTGGGGGGGACGAGGCCGCCGAGGTTTTCGAGAAACTTGAGGTCGTAACGCACCTGAGCGCTGTCGGCGAACACAATCGTGCGCTGCGTCTCGCGGACACTCGCCATCGGGAAGCGGCGGTCGCGGTCCTCCAACCGGGGATTCCACGAGGCGTCGTACCCGATGACCGTGCCCGGGCCAAGGGAGGGGTTGTAGTCGTAGCCGCTGCACATCGTGCCGTAGGTCAGCGCGTCGACCTGCCCCGACCCGAACGACGGGCACTGATAGACGGCGACGTTTCCCTCCAGGTACGGCGTGAGGAGGCCGGAGGTGAAATCAACCCCCTCGGGGCCGCCGGCCGGGTTGGCCGAGACGGTGCCGAACCAATAGCGGCTGCTGCCGGGATAGGGGTATTCGCCGGCGAGCGTGCCGGCGATCCGCCGGGCGTCGTCGAGCTTCAGCGGCGGCAGCCGGCCGCGCTGCGCGTCGGTGAACAGCTGCACGGCCAGGCCGAGCTGGCGGAGATTGCTCGAGCAGGCGGCAGTGCGGGCGGCTTCGCGGGTCGCCTGAACGGCCGGGAGAAGGAGGCCGAGGAGGACCCCGATGATCGAGATCACGACGAGGAGCTCGACGAGGGTGAAGGCCCGCGGCCGGCGCGGGGCCGGCGGAATGCCGACGGGAATCAGCGAACCCACGACGGCCAAGTCCACGGGGGCGACCAACGGGCGCACGGGGAGCGCAGAGAACAACGAGCCGATCATGAGAAGACTCCTCGGGCGGTACTGGGCCCCGCCCTGCCGACGCTGATCCCGTCCCCACGCCCCGCCCGCGGACTGCCAAGCGCGCAGCCAACAGCGAAACGCCCGACCGGGATCCTCGCCGACTCCATCCGATACCGCCCCGCGCGTACGGGACGTGCCCGTGGCGCCGCCCTCGCAGCCCTCACGCGCTCCTGGGACGATTGGTAGGTCTTCTGACTCCCGGGCCGACGTTGTCGCCTTCTCACGTCCGCCCCGCCCATGTCACATGGGGGGAGAGAAACGCAATGGCATCGATGACAACGGTCGTCCTGCCCGGTCACAGCGGCGGGGCCGTCCCGGAATCGCACCGGAGTTCCCTGTTGAGCCCCCCGTCGCCAGCTGCGGCGGAGGGACACCAACGTCTGACGAGTGAGTTTAGGGACAGGGCAGACCCTGTCAACGACCCCCGTCGCCGGCCTTACAACCGGCACGGCTTCACGGCCGGGCGAGCGCGCAAGTGAAGCTGTGCCGGTGGGGCTGATGGTGCGCGTCACACTGTGACGGTTAGAGGGCCAGAGGCGGCAAGGTTTACCCCTTCGAAACACCACGCAAAGTTTGCCCAACAGTCACCACAAGTCCTTGAAACAAAGAAACTTGCAGCACACTCAAGCCGCTTTCCCGAGCCGTCCGATACCCCAAGTGTCCCCCGGGGCATCACTGTGCCCGTCGGGCAACCAGGGGGCGACAGCAACCTGCCATGAATCGAGTCACGGAATGGCTCGACAGGCCTGTCGCGGGATAGTTCGTGGATCACTCCTCGGGGTGACCTAGCCTCGCGATCGGGACCTCAAACCTCTCGCGTGATCCACAAGCAAAGGAGTTATGGCTCGATGAAGCGTATGTTGTTCCTCGGTGCGCTGGTCCTCGGCGTGACGGTCTGTAGCCAGTCCTTCGGTTTCGAGATCCTTGACCGGATGCTCGGCTGCAAGAAGGGTGGCACGTCGTGCACGGAGCCCAGCTGCGGCGCTGGCAACGGCTGTGCCGATGCCTGTGAGCCCGGGTGTGCGGCCGGCAACGGCTGCCTCGGTGGCTGTGGTGCGGAGCCCGGATGTGCGGCCGGCAACGGCTGTGCGGAACCGGCTTGTGACGCTGGCAACGGTTGCACCGACGGTGGTTGCACCGCTGCTCCGAAGTGCCGCAAGAAGCACTCGCTGTTCGGTGGGCTGAAGGGGCTGTTCGACGGCTGCAAGCGGAAGTCCTCGAGCTGCACCAGCGCAAGCTGCTGCGGTGCTGAGCCCGCCTGCGACGCCGGCAACGGTTGCCTCGGTGGGAATGGTGGCGAGCCCGGATGTGCGGCTGGTAACGGTTGCGGTGCTGAGCCCGGATGTGCAGCTGGCAACGGCTGTGCGGAACCGGCCTGCGGTGCTGGCAATGGCTGTGCCGACTCGGGGTGCACCGCTGCCCCCCGCAAGAAGCACGTGAAGGGTTCGATCCTCGGTGGGTTGTTCAAGGCTCTCCACAGCAAGAAGGGCTGCCACAAGAGCTGCACCAGCAGCACCTGCTGCGGCGACGCTGTCGAGCCGGGCTGCGGTGCCGAGCCTGGGTGTGGTGCTGGCAACGGCTGCGGCAACGGCTGCAGCGACCCGGCCTGCAGTGCCAACTGAACGAGTCTCCAACAGCCTCACGGACCATCGGTTGATCGCGAGACCAGCAGGATGATTCAGGCAGAAGGAATCTTGTCAGTCAGATGAAGACAGTGCGATAGGTCGAAACGGACTACCCGTTGCCCGACTTCGGCCAGTGAGCTCCGCCCGGGACCAAAAGTCCCGGGCGGAGTTTTTTTGTTTCCCTCTCAAGCGACCCGCTCCGTTTTCTTGCCCCCGGGGGAATCGGCTGCTACGCTCGACCGAGGGGGTCTGGTTTGGGCACGCGGCGCTGGCACGGGGCCATGCGTGGGTCGATGGTCGGGCGACTCCCCTCGGGAGCCTCCCATGCGTCCCCACAGCGCCGCTCCGCTTCGCGTCGTGGCAATCCTCTGGGCCGTCGTTCTCGGCGCTGCCGGGATCGCCGACGACACCCCCGACCACGAACTGCGTTTGTGGAAGGACGCCAGCGGATCGTTTCAGGTCCGGGCCAAACTCATCGAGCGGACCGACGGAGCGGTGCGGCTGAGGAAGACTGACGGCAAGGAGATCTCCGTCGCGCTTGCTAAGCTCAGCCAGGCGGACCAAGAGTACGTCGACAAGGCGACCGCGCCGAAACCGGTGGTCGTGGTGCCCGAACGCGAACGCCGCGGACTCCGTCGTGGCGATCCCTCGAAATCGGCCGGCGCCAACAAGCCCCTCCCTGACACCGGCCGCTCCATCAATCCTGGCACCGATCCGGTGACCGGTGACTTCGAGCCCGATCCCCTCAATTTTGTCGCCGTCGCCGAGCTTGGCTCGGTCCCCGTCTGCGACACCGATGCCTACGACGCTGTCTCCGCGCCGAAGCCGGCTGATGCCGCCTGCAACAAGGTCCTCGTCTCCGTCGGCCGGCACGTGATCACCCAGCCGAACGACGCCAAGGGACGGATCTACCTCGTCGACTGGAAGCAGCGCCGCGCCGATCCGGTGTGGGAAGTGGGCAAGAAGCTCGAACTCCTCGACCACGATCCCGACAGTGGGCGATCGGTGTTCACCGAGGGGATGGACGGCCTCGGGCGCGGAGGAGAGATCGTCGTCGCCGAAGGGTTGGCCACGGGTGAGGGGAAGATCCTCTTCCGCCGGACGCTGCCCGGCGCGGGGAAGCCTGGCTTCCAGCCCCACGTCGACTGGGCATGCATGGTCTCGGCGTCGCACCTCCTGGCGATCGTCGACTTGAACCTTTTTCTCTGGGATCTTCCCGCGGCCAGACTCCTCTATCGCGTCGAGGGGATGAAGTCGGGAAACACGCCTGCCGTCAGTCCCAACGGTGCCTCCTTCGCCCTGCCGTGTGAAGGAGGCATCGCCGTGATCGAGACGGCCACCGGGAAGGTTCAGCGGAGGTTGTCGCAGCCCGGCTGGGCCCCCACCGCCGCCTTCGATCCCACCGGCCGATACCTGGCGATCTGCACGAGCAACCGCTTCTACATCTGGGACTGCCAGACCGACACCATCACCGCTGATGCCGTGACGACCGAACACCTCGGCAGCGGACCGCCTCACTGGATCGGCCCACGGACGATCCTCTCCTCCAACGGCAATGCCATCGACACCGAACTCGGCATGGCGGTCTGGAAGTACGCGCTGCCTCAGGAGAAAAACTCGCTGGTCGCCGCCAACCGGCTGTGGTTTAGCGGCAACCACTCGACCTGTACGGTGACCGCCGTCGAGGTTCCCCACCGCCCGGTCGGCTACGTCGTCGGGGCGATCCTCGCCGGCGGTGAGGCAGCGCTGGTGATGGCACCGGGGATGGCGGTGTCGATCGCGGTCGACAACCGACTCGGACCGGCGGTTCCGATCGACGAAGCGGCGATCCGCCAAGGGATCGCCCAGGCCTGCCAGCAGGCAGGCTGGGGCGTTCAGGACCAGGCTCCAGTCCAGCTCCTGGCCCGGCTCGAGCGACTGCCGGCGCAGGAACTCAAATTCCGTGATGCCCGCAACGGCAACGGCGTTACGACGGCGACGATGCAGCCGTTCAAGGCCGATCTCGAGATCCGCCGCGGCAATGAGCTGCTCTGGAGTCGGGGGACGCAGAATTACCCGCCGACGCTTCTCTTCCTCGGCGAGGGAGAGACCGTCCAACAGGCCGTGACGAAGTGGGAGCGCCCCCATCAAGACTTCTTCACGAGCCTCCATCTCCCTCCGCGGATCCCCCGCCACGACGGCCCCACGAAACCGGGCTACAGTCTCTTCAGAAGTGGCACCTGGGAAGATGTCTCGTTGCCGGCCCCCAAGCCCGCCCCAGCCGCCGGACAGCCGCCGATCGCGCCGCCCCGACGGTAACGCCCCGCGGTGTGTTCGTCGATCAGCCCCCTGCACCGGCGAGGATCTCCGCCGCCGGGCCTGCCCGGTGGACTCTCCCCGCGACGAGCTCCACCACCTGCGTGGCCGCCCGTCGCGCGAAGCCGTGATCGTGGGTCACCACGACCATCGTCTGGCCGCCGCGGGCCAGCTCCACGATGACGTCGAGCACCTCGGCCGACATCTGCGGATCGAGGGCGCTGGTCGGCTCGTCGAAGAGCATCACCCGCGGCTCCATCGCCAGGCTCCTGGCGATCGCCACGCGCTGCTGCTGCCCGCCGGAGAGCGTCGCCGGCCGGGCCTCGGCAAACCGCGCGAGGCCGACGCGCTCGAGCAGGTCGAGCCCCCGGCTGCGGGCCTCGGGCGCCGGCACGCCACGGACGATCCGCGGGGCGAGGGTGACGTTGTCGATCGCGGAGAGATGGGGGAAGAGGTTGAACCCCTGAAACACCATCCCCACGTCGCGGCGAACGCGCTCGAGGGCCCGCGGCGGATGCTCTCCTGCGACCAGCGTGTGGCCGGCAATCGTCACCCGCCCCTCGGCGAAGGTTTCAAGGCCGTTCAGGCAGCGGAGGAGTGTGCTCTTGCCGCCGCCAGAGGGCCCCACAAGCGTCGTCACCGTCCCCTCGGCCACCGTGAGGGTGACTGCATCGAGGATCCGGTTCCCCGAACGGATCGCGGCGAGGGAGTCGACTTCGATCATCCGGTCACGCTCCGCGGAAAGGTCAGCCCGGGGCCCGCTCGGAACGCCGTTCGAGCCGGCGCTCGAACCAGCGCGAGAGGAGCGACAGCGGCCAGCTCATCGCCAGATACAACAGCGCCGTCACGATCGCCAACTCGGCAATCCGCCCCGTCGACAGCGCCAGGACACTGTACCGCTTCGTCAACTCGATGACGGTGATCGCCGAGCAGACGCTCGTGTCTTTGAACAGCGCGATGAAGTCGCTCGTCACCGGTGGCATCACGATCCGCACCGCCTGCGGCACGAGCACATGGCGGAGGCTCTGCCACTTCGTCATTCCCAGAGCGAGGGCCGCCTCGAACTGCCCCGCCGGAACCGCCTTGAGCCCGGCCCGGTAGATCTCCGACTCGTAGGCCGAATAGTTCATCGCCAGCCCGAGGATCGCGGCCACGATCGCCGGCAGCGCGAGCCCTGCCTTGGGAAGAAGAAAGAAGAGGGCATAGAGCTGGAGCATCAGCGGCGTGCCGCGGAGGATCTCGACATATCCGGCCAGGAACGGCCGCAGCCAGGCCGGGCCGTGGAGCCGTCCCACCGCCACGGAAAGTCCAATGAGAATCGCCAAGGGGAACGACGCCACCGAGAGGAGGATCGTCATCCCGGCCGAGCGGAGGAGGAGCGGCAGCGCCCCGCGGATCAGGTCGGCGAGGCTGCCGCGCCGCGCCGGCGGCACCTCGGCCGCGTCGCGGAGGAGGAGCATCTGCTGCCGCCCGGCAAGATCCCAGCGGTCGTAGAGCGCCTTGAGCCGGCCGTCGGTGATCAGCCTCCCGAGGGCATCGTCGATGGCCGCCGAGAGCCGCGGCGTGTCGGGGGCGGTGAGGATCGTGTAGGTGCCGCCGGCAAACGGCCGGCCGACGCCGCGCAGCTCGCCGAAGCGATCGGCGTTGAACGTGGCGATGCAATCGTCCATGAGGACGGCGTCGAGCACGCGGCCACGCACCTGCTCGAGGCAGTCGACGGTGCCGTCGTAGCCGATGACCTCGACGGCGAGATCGCTGCGGCGCCGGATCTCGATTTCCGCCGCCGAGCCGGTCAGCACCCCGACCCGCCACGGCCCTCGCGGCCCCTCCTTCGCCAGAGCCTCGAGGGAATCGAGAGGGGAATCGCGGCGGGCGACGAGCTGGAGCGCGTAGGCGAAATAGGGGCGCGAGCAGCGCCAGTCGCGGGCCCGCTCGGGGGTCGATTCGAAGCCGTTGATGACGCAGTCGGCAGCCCGGCCGAGAAGGAGCGGGAGACGGTCCCACTGCCCCTGCTGGAAGCGCGCTTTCACGCCGAGCTCTGCGGCGAGCATCGCGGCAAGCTCCACCTCGAAGCCGATGAGGCGCGTCGGATGTTCCGGATCGACATAGACATGCGGCCCACCCCCTTCCTGATCGGCCGCCCAGACGAGCTCCCCGCGGGCGAGCACCTCGTCGAGCTCGGCCGCCAGCCCGTCCACGGGAACCGCGGCCAGCAGCCACACGGCCGCCAGCAGCCACCACGGCCGACACCTGCGCCCTCGCTGGCGGGCCGGCGTCATGGTGCGCGACCTTTCAGTCGCCCGAGCGTCGATCGCCCCTCCACAACCTTGGCCTCGAGGGCGGCATGGCGGCGGGCGAGGTCGTCGCCGGTCTCGAGAAAGGCTGCCGTCGTCGCCGCGGCGCCGGAGAAATCGTGGAGGAACGGATCGACCAGCCGCGCTCCGGGGAGGCGGGTGACGAGGCCGGCGATGTCGCGGTCGAGCCCGACGCGGAGGCGGGCGAAGACGATCCAGCGGAGGAACAGCCCCCAGAGGATGATCCACACCAGCGCCTCCTCGAGGAACCCGAGCCCGCCGAGCGGATGCCCCAGCCAGAGGTGGCCGTAGAAGAAGTTCCACGCCGCCCGGCCGAGCACCGCCACGATCAGGCCGCCGAAGAGGACTTCGCAGACGCCGTGCATCAACGGCGAATCGACCCGGTCGCGCCGTTCGGCGACGAGTCGATCGACGCCGCCGACGAGCCAGTGGCCGGTCCGTTCCATGAGCGTGCCGACCGACGTCTGCACGGCGCGCTCGTCGAGCCGCGCCCGGCCGACCATCGGCTCACCGATCGTGGCCCGCGCGGCAAGCCCAACGAGAATGCTCCGCGACTGCTCGACATCCGCCTCCGACAGCCCAACTTCCAGGATCGACTGCCAGGCGCCGTCGCCTGTGGCCACCGAAGGCACTCCCTGGCCGGAGAGGATCCGGCCCAGAAGGCCGCCGCCGCGAACCTTCGGCCACAGTCTGCCAAGCCCGGCCAAGGCGTGGAGGAACATCGCGAACGGCCCTCCTTGCCAGCGCTCGACGAGCTCCTCCTGCATGACGCGCTGCCAGGCCGGACGGCTGGCGCGGAGCTTACCCGCGACCGCCTTTTCCATGAGCCCTTCGAGCCGTCCAGTCTGGGCCGCGACGCCGGAAGCAAGCTCCGCGACCGGCTGCCGCAGGGGCGCCAGGTGCCCGAGCGCCTGGCTGAGAAACCATCCGGCCAGATCGAGGGCGCCGGTGCGGCGCACGCGCCGTGCCGCCCGGCCGACGAGCTCCTCGTCGATCGCCTTGACGAGGCCGGCGAATCCCGGCTCCGGCTCGAGCCCCGCGGCGGCCCGGCGGGCGGCTTCGAGCCCGTCGAGGCGATGAATGGCCGGCGCCTCGATCCCCTGGCGCTCGAGCTCGCGCCGCCAGTCGTCGCGAATGTCGGCATCGCGGGAGGCGTGGGTCTGCACGAAGAGGAGCGGCCTCCCCGGCGCGAAGGCCGCCACCTCGCTGGCCACGCTCCACGAGCGGTACTTCTGCGCGGTGGCAACGAGGAGAAGAACGTCGCAGGCCGGCAGGATCCGCTCGAGGAGATCGCGGTTGTGGTTGCGTTCACTGGGACGCTGCGTCCCACCGACAGACAGCTGCGTCCCACCGACAGGCAGCTGCGTCCCGCCAGCCGGGGCCGTTCCCGGGCCCTGGGTGTCGGGATCGGGGCAGTCGACCAGGACGATGTTGGCAACGGCGGCGGAGTCGCTCGTCACGACCCTCGCGCCGACCTCGTCGAGCGCCAGCCACGAGCAGTCGACATCGCGGGCCACCACCACCACCGGCGCCACCGTCGTCGGCCGGGCGACGTCGCCGGCGGGGCTCACGTCCCGTCCGGCCAGCGCATTGACAAGCGTGCTCTTACCGGTGCCGGTGCCGCCGATGACGCCGACGACAAGGACGCGCGAGAGCTCGCGGCGGGCCCGGTCGAGTCGCGGGGCAACCTCCTCCCATTCCGCCCGCACGCGGCGGGCCGGGGGCCAGTCGGGGAGCGCACCGCTCCATCGCGCGAGCCCCGTGACGAGATCGTCGAATCCGGCGTCGTCAAACCCGGGGGCCGGCATCGGGGGGACGACGGCCGGAGCGTCATTCGGGGAAGGCGACGGCATGTCGGTCATCTGGAGAACTCCCGCCCACAGTCATAGAGCAACCGTCTGGCCCGCGCCACCTCCGGCCGGCCACCGGCCGTGGCGAGCCGCTCGATCACCTCGAGGCGATCACCGAGAACGACGTCGTGGAGCGTCTCGGTGAGCACCCGGCTCCGTTCGGCCGACCACCCGGCGAAGAGCCGTTCGAGGAGCGGCTTGAGCCCGGCCATCGTCAGCCCGAGCACCCCTTCGCCCGCCAGCGGCGCCACGGCCCAGACGACATAGTCGCCAGCGGTGTGGACGAGCGTCGTCAGCCCGTGCCCCGCGGCGGCTGCGGCTGGCACCGCGGCCGCCCCGGCCACCATCAGCCCCACCGTGATGCAGGGGCGGGCGACTGATCCGAGGCTCAGGCCGGTGAGGAGCACCTGGAGAAACTTCGGATTTTCGCGGGAGAAGCGGTCGAGCTCACCGCGAACGAAGTTCCGGTAATCGTCGGAGACCATCGGCAGGGCGGCATGTCGTCGCTCGAGATCCGCATACCACGCCGCCCGGTCGCCGCGGACGAGCGTGTCGCCGAGGAGGGCCCGCAGCCGCGGGCTGCGCCGGCAGGCCCCGTCGAGACGGTCGATGAAGGTCGAGAGTGCCTGCTTGAGCGCGGAAAGCTCGACGGCCGTGAAGTCGTCGCGCCTTTCCTCCGCCGTCCGCCCGATGCCGATCCGCCGCCCCACCCACGCAGCCCCGCTTCCGGCGGCACGATAGAGGCGCGAAAGATTGATGTCGATGCTCGACCGACGGGGCTCGAGCCACTCCCAGATCTCGTTCCAGACCAGTTCCCGCGGCGCGGAGGGGAGTTCGACGCGCACCTGCGCCTCTTCGGCGAGCACGCCCCGCGCGTCATGCCACTCCCGCGAGGAGGACTCGATCGCGTCGAGCCAGGTCGCCATCCCGGCGGAGGGATCGAGGACAACGCGAAACGCCCCCTCCATCGCCTGGAGCTTGATGCGGTCGAAGTCGACGCCGGCGAGCACCGCGGCGAGATCGACCGGCGCCGCCGCAGGATCGGCCGTGCCGCCGGTCAGCTCCGGGAGATGGAAGAACTCGATCGTGCCACTCTCGGCCCGAGCGAAATCGTGCGGCACCGCATACACCGCAAGCGGCGACGCGCCAGTCTCGGCGACGAACGTCGCATACCAGCCGGCGATCCGCTCGCGCTGCGCGGGCCAATTCACCATGTTGAAGACGACGACGAGCGACTTCCCGGCAGCGGCGGCAGCGGCGAAGAAATCGCGGACGGCAGCGTCGTTGTATTTCTGCTGGGTGAGGACGGCGACGATCACGTCGCAGGCGTTCCGCACAGCCTCGGCCCGGTGCCAGTTCTCGCGGAGAGTCCCGTCGACATCGGGGGTGTCGATGAGGATCAACCGGGCCGGCTGGCGGCCGACGGGATCCTCGCGCCACACGAGGAGATCGTCCCCCGCGGCACTGCCGCCGAGGGCGTCGGTGTCGCTCGACCAGGCGCGGGGGGTGAAGCCGGGGAAGAGCGCTGCGAGATCGACCGACGCGGCGAGCCCGCGCGGCAGGCTGGCCACCGGGCAGCGCGTCCGCGCCGCCTCCGGCAGCGAACGGCTGATCTCGGCGCCGACGAGGACATTCGAGACGAGGCTCTTGCCGGTGTTCGTGCCGCCGCAGACCGCCGCCACCATCACCGGCTCGCGCGTCACCTGCGGCCGAAGCTTGCCGAAGAGTTGCCCATGCCACTCGGCCCCGTCTGGCGCCGGCGCCCCCAACTCAGCGGCGAGCCCCCCGAGGCGGTCGACGACATCGCACAGCTCGCCGACGCTCCCCGCCCAAGCCACGTAGCGCGACGTGGCCGGCGGCCGGGGGGCTGCGGGGGAATCGTGGGGGACGGCGGCCAAGGCGGGGCCTCTTCGGGTGCGGGAGCGACGCTCTGCGGGGCGGCTGCGGCGGGGCTCGTTGCTGCCCGTCGCGGCACGCGCTACACTCCGGACACGCGTACCGCGGCCCCGGCCCTCCAGTGTGTGCTGTGACCGATCGGGCCGCAAACATCTCCCCGCAACTCCGGACTTCCGATGCTCCAGCGCCGCCCGGTTTTCCCCGGTGTGATCGAGATGAACCACCAGGCGGGCTGGCGGATCGGTTGCAACGTCTATCTCGTTTATGACGACCGCGACTGGGTGCTCATCGACGTCGGCTACTCCGAGACCGTCGACGAGATCGTGGAGATGATCCGCCAACTCGACTTCCCCCTCTC
>CAMARC010000085.1 GCA_945860405.1 Candidatus Kuenenia stuttgartensis
AGCTTCATGCCGATCAGCCGATCGAGATCGATCGTCCGGTAGCCGTCGAGGATCTGCGCTGCCGACAGATCGGGGGATGGCACCGCATCGGTTGCCTTCACCCGTTCGCCGGCGAAGAGGATGTGGACCGCCTCGCGGGCCTTCCCGTCGGGGCCGTCGACGAAGATGTCGATCCCGAACGTAAAGGAATGGATGAAGCCGACCGCCTCGAGGGCGGCTTTGACGGCGTCGAAGTCGGCCCGGGCGACGAGGAGATCGACGTCGACCGTCGTCCGCACCGCCGCTGGGTCGATCCGGGCCACCCAGGCCGCCACGGCATGACCGCCGACGACCGCATGAGGGATCCCCCGGGCCTCGAGCGCCGTGACCGCGCGGCGGAGTCGTTCCTTCACCATGGCGATCGCCAGCTCGATCCGGTCGAGAACGTCAAACCCGAACGCAACCACGCTCGGCTTTTCAGACAGCTCGCTGCCTGGGCTCGGGTCCGCTTGCACGGGCTTCGTTTGGGGAGATTCATCCATCCTTGGAGTGTAGCCAAGGACGGAGTCGCCCTCGCGGGCACGGCCGGTAAGTGTACGGACGAACAGTATTTATGGCAAGGTTTGCCTCGGCCAAACAACTCCGGGCGATCGGTCGAGCGAGCCGTTTTCGTCCGGAGATGGGGCGGGAAAGAGCAGGCGTTGGCTGCGTGGGATCGGCCTGCGTCGATTCCGGACCGGGGGATAGAATGTGTGGTTTGTTATCCGCCGGTCGGACCCCGGAATTGCCCCATGCTCATCGCTCTCGATCGCAGCGCTGGCCGTCAGCGTGCCCAGCGCCTGCTCGCCGTGCCCTTTGTGGCGCTGGCCATCGCCTGCCTCGCGGGCCTGCCCGCAGTGTTCGCTGCCGAGTCGCCGGCCTCGACGACGAACGCGGCGGAGGCGTTTCCCTTCGAGGCCCTCGATGGGAGCACGATCGAGTTTGGTACGTCAGCCCGCTGCCATGTGATCGCCTTTCTCGGCGCCGGTTGCCCGGTCGCCCGGCAATACGCCGGACGCCTCGAGGCGATCGCCGCCGACTACGCCGATCGGGGCGTGCGCGTGATCGGCGTCGATGCCAACCGCCAGGATTCAGCCGAGGAGTTTTTGGCGGCAGCCCGGGAGACCGGGGTGACGTTTCCGCTCGTCATGGATCCCCGCCAGCGGATCGCCCGCGCGCTCGGCGCCTCCCGCACCGGAGGGGTCGTGGTCCTCGATGCGCTCGGAAGCGTGGTCTACACCGGCCGGGTCGACGATCAATTCGCCCCCGGCCTCTCCCGCGCCGCCGCGACGACCCACGAACTCACCGCCGCGCTCGACGATCTCCTCGCCGGCCGCCCCGTCGCCGTGCCGCGCACCGAGCCGGTCGGCTGCCTGATCACGTTCGACCGCGAAAGCGACCTCGCCGCCGAGGCCGCCCCGACCTTCCACCGCGACATCGTCCCGCTTCTCCAGACGCATTGCCTCGAATGCCACCGGGCCGGCGAGATCGGCCCCTTCGACGTGACGACGCTCGACGAAGTGCGTGGCTGGGCCGCGATGATGCTCGAGACGATGGAGCAGCAGCGGATGCCCCCCTGGCACGCGGCACCGGAGCACGGCAGCTTCAAGAACGCCCGCCAATTTCCCGCCGAGGCGACGGCCCTGTTCAAAACGTGGCTCGAGGCGGGGATGCCAGCCGGCGATCCGGGCGAGAGCCCGTCGGCGCCGGCGCTGGTCGATGGCTGGCGCCTGCCGCGAGCGCCTGACGTCTCCGTGCCACTCGGGCGCCGGCCCTACCGGGTGCCGGCCTCGGGCACCGTCGACTACCAATACTTCGTTGCCGATCCGCACTTCGAGGACGAAACCTGGGTGTCGGCGGCGCAGTGTGTGCCGGGAGCGCCGTCAGTCGTCCACCATGGGATCGTCTTCGTTCGCCCCGAGAACCTCTCCGACTTCCGGGGGATGAGCTTCGTTACCGCCTACGTGCCCGGCCAGCGGGCCACCGCCTTCCCGCCGGGGCATGCTCGGCGGATCCCCGCCCGGTCGAAGTTCGTCTTCCAGATGCACTACACCCCCGATGGCCGCGAGCGTGACGATCTGACGAGCGTCGGCGTCGTGACGATGCCGCGCGAGGAGGTGACCCACGAGGTCGTGACGCTCGCCGCGGTCGATCAGGATTTCGAGATCCCCCCCCACGCCGCCGACCACGAGGTCCGCTCTGAACTGACGGGCTTTTCCAAGGGGAGCACCCTTCTGGCCGTCTCCCCCCACATGCATCTCCGCGGCAAGGCTTTTGAGGTGCGGGCGCGCCGGGGAAGCGAGACGGAGACGCTCCTCTCCGTGCCGCACTACGACTTCAACTGGCAGCACACGTACGAGTTTTCCGAACCCCTACCGCTCGATGGCATCGACGCTCTCGAGATCGTCGCCCGGTTCGACAACTCCGCCGCCAACCCCACCAACCCCGATCCCGCCGAGACGGTGATGTGGGGAGAGCAGACCTGGGAGGAGATGGCCCTGGCCTTCTTCGAGGTCGCCAAGCCGCTGGTGGCAGCGGAGGAAGTGGCAGCGGAGGAAGCGGCGCCGGCCGTGGCTTCGACTGCCACGGAGCCTGAGGACAGCGTCGCCGCGGCCCGGGCTGACTCGTTCTTGGCCCGGTTCGACGCCGATCGCGACGGCGTCGTCGTCCGCACCGAGGCCAGCCGGATCGTCCGCGACTATTCGTTCTCGATCCTCGATGCCGACGGCGATGGCCGGATCACCCGCGATGAGGCCCTCCGCGCGATGCGGGGGCGCCGTTGACGCTTGACGCCGCGCCGTCGGGCCCCGAGCCCGGCGGGACACCACCAGCTTCCCCCAGGCTCTCGGCCACGGCGCGAGCGTTCGCGGCCGTCATCGATCATCCCTGGCTTTGCCTCCTCCTCACCCTTGGGCTCTCGACGCTCGCGGCCGCTGGCTACCGCGATCCGGGCTTTGCCGAGGGGGCCTGGAAGGGCACGTGGTGGCAGGCGAAGGGCGAGGGCGATGCGCCCAAGGACCGTCCCGCTGGCGCTGCGGGGGGCCCGGCGGCGGCCCCGCGTGCCGAGATCTCTCGCGGGCGGCCGAGGCGCGCCGGCCGCGGCCGCGGATCGGCCCTCGGGCGGGCCGACGCGATCATGGTGGTGGAATGCCCGCAGGTGTTCACGCGCGAGGGGACTGTCGCCCTCCGGCAAGTCGTCGAGCGCTTGGAAGCGCTCGACGCGGTGGCGGGGATCACCTGGCTCGACCGGGCGCCGCCGCTCAACATCTTCGGCCTCGCCGAGCCGATCCTCCCTCGCGGGCCCGCTTCGCCGAAACGCTTCGAGGTCGCGAGAGCCAAGGCCCTCGAGCATCCGCTCGTCGTCGGCCAACTCCTCTCCCCCGACGCCCAGACGCTCCTCCTCCTCATCACCTACGACTGGGCGCTGGTGCAGGAGGAGGCCGACGTCACCGAGGCCCTCGTCGAGACGGCCAAAGCCGCGGCGGCGGACCACCCTAGTGTGCCGATTTCTGTGGCCCTCACAGGCCCTGTGCCGATCCGGCTGGAATGGGTGCGCAACCGCGATGCCAACGAACGGCTCTTCCAGTTTGTCGGCTACGGCCTGATCCTCGCCCTCTCGGCCGTGCTCTTCCGGGGGCTTTCGGTTGTTCTCGTCACCGCCGCGGCGCCGGGCTTGGGTGTCTTCTGGACGCTCGGGCTCGTCCGCGCCATCGGCCTCCAAGACAACCCCTTCAGCCATGTCATCCTGCCGGTGCTGTTGAGCCTTGTCGGCTTCGCCGATTCGGTCCACATGATGGTCGACATCCGCCGCGGGCTCGCCGTCGGGCTGACCCCGCGCGAGGCCTGCCGGCGGGCGCTCTCGACCGTCGGCGTCGCCTGCTTCCTGACGATGATCACGACCGCGATCGGAATGGCATCGTTGTCGCTGGCGCGCCATGAGGTGGTCCGCGACTTCGGCTGGTCGTGCGTGATCGGTGTGGCCTGCACGTGGGTGGCGGTGCTGACGGTGTTGCCGCTGTGCTGTGCTACCCCGTGGAGCCGCGTCCTTGCCCGCGGCGCCGGCCGCGAGGTGATCGGCGGCCAACTCCACCGCGTCGCCCGCGGCATCGATTTCACCCTCCGTCACGCCCGGATCACCAGCGCCCTCACGATCGCTCTGTTTGCCGCGCTGGCCTTCGTCGCCCTGAGGCTCGAGCCGGATGACCGGAAGGCGAACATCCTCCCGCCAGGGAGCGAGGCGCAGCGGGCCCTCGACCACCTCGACAAGGCGATGGGGGGGCTCGACGTCTGCTCGGCCGATCTCCAGTGGAGCGATGACAAGACCCCGGAGGAGATCGCCGATGTCCTCGGCGAGGTCGATGGCGTCATTGCCGCCGAGTCGCTCCTCGGCCACCCACTCTCCGTCTGCCGGATCATCGACAGCCTTCCCGGAGAGGGGCCGGCCCGCGATCGGATGGATCTCCTCGATCTCCTCCCGCCGCCGCTCAAGGAGAGCCTCTACGATCCGGTGAAGCGGACGGCGCGGGTGACGTTCCGCGTTCCCGACCTGGGCACGGTCGCCTGCAAGCCGACGTTCGAAAAGGTCGACGAGGGACTGCGGCGGATCGAGGGGGCGCATCCGGGCTTCGAGCTCTCGCTTTCCGGCGAGCCGATCGTGCGGTGGCGCGATCTTTATCAGGTCGTCGTCGATCTGGCCCGCAGCCTCGGCACCGCCGCGATCGAGATCCTCTTCGTCATGGTCGTGGCGTTCCGGTCACTGCGGCTGGGGCTGATCGCGATCATCCCCAACATGCTCCCGCTGGCCGCCGCGGCGGGCTGGATGGTGGCGACGGGGCAGCCGCTCGACATTGTTTCGGTGTGCGCCCTGACGATCTGCCTGGGGATCGCCGTCGACGACACGATCCACTTCCTCTCCCGCTACCGCTTCGAGCTCGATCAGGGGCTCGAGAAGACCGAGGCGATTCGCCAGGCGTTCGCCGAGGTGGGGACGGGGATGATCATGACGACGATCGTCCTCGTGGCCGGGTTCTCGTCGGTGTTCTTCAGCGAGAGCCGCGACCACCGGGCCTTCGCCTCGCTCGGCATGATCACGCTCGGTATCGCGCTGCTCTGCGACATCTTCTGCCTGCCGGCGCTCGTGTCGGTGTTCGACAAGCCGCCGAAGTCGGCCGGGCCAGCGGTCACCGGGCCGGGAGAGTGACCTCGGCGCCGGTCTCCGGCGGCAAGGTGGCTACGGCCCCGCCGGCCTCGATCGCCAGGGGACTGGTGCCCGCGGCGCGGCGTCGCACCGTCACGCTCCCGTCGCGGCGGGCGGTGACGTCGACCTGGGAATCGTGGATCCGGATCGCCGTCACGGTCAGCTCCGGCCAGGTCGAAGGGAGCTGCGGGGCGATCCGGCAGCCCTCGGCCGTCGGCTCGAAGCCGAGGAATCCGTACAGCATCACCTGCGGCACGAGGACGCTCTCCATGAACTCCTCATCGATCCCCAGGCCCCCCGGCGGCCCGCCCCCTTGGAGCGTGCCGCGCCCCTTCTCCGGGGCGTAGTACTTCCGATAGCCCCCTTCCTCCTTCACCTCGGCATACCAATCGATGATCGCCTGCAAACGCCGCCAGGCGTCGTCGGGCCCGTTCGTAGACAACCGCGCCAGAAGATCGTGGTAGCTGAAGCCGAGGACCGCGCCGCCATCCTGCACCTGGCCCCCCCAGGGAATCGACTCCGGCCCCGACCAGACCCAGCAGTAGGTCTCGACGTTGCGCTTCGTCGTCGCCCGCGGGGCGAAGCGCCAGTGGTAGATGTCGGCGCCGCGCGCGGTGTCGCCGTCGATCTCGCGCTTCCCGTCGAGCCAGGCAAAGATCGCCGTGGCCTGTGCAGGCGTTGCCATACCGTATTGAATCGCCTCGAGATTCACGAACGTGAAGCCGTAGTCGTGGGCTTTTCCTGTGGCGTCGATCCAGCCGACAAACCGGCCCTTGGCGGGATCCCAGAAACGCGACTGGAAGTCGGCCTTGATCGCGGCGACGAGGCTCCGCAGTTCGTCGGGGCAAAAAGCTGCGTCGGTAACGCCGTCGGGAGAGGGGACCGCTCCGGCAGGGATCATCCATTCCGGATGGCGAGCGACGGCAGCTTCGAGATCGGCGAGCCGCGCGAGGGCATCGGCGAGGTAGATCGTCGCCAGGCTGTCGTGGCCACCGAAGGGAAGAAGATCCCAGTAGTTGTTGCCGACACCGAGACCGGGAAGGAGCCGCTTCGTGCCATCGGGCTTCACCTCCAGGCCAGTCCGCCCGTCGTGCCCCACCCACCGGACGACGACGTGGTGTTCCTTGCGAACGTCGAACTCCGCCAGCGCCCACCGCGCCGCGCGCCGCATCCGCGGGAGCGAGCGGCGGAGGAAGTCGAGGTCGCCAGTCCAGGCGAACGTCTCGGCACAGCCGCGGATGAAGAGGGCATTGGTGATCGGATGGCGCGTGTCGATGGCGGTGATCACTGACTTGAGCGCCACGGTGGCCCCACGGGCACCGTCGATTTCGATCGAGTACCCGGTCAGGAGGCCGCCGTAGCCCGGCTCGCGGTAGAGGGGGAGATCGACAGAGACAAGCGTGCCGTCGGCCGGTGGGAGCGGAAGGGGCACGCCCGCCGCCGGCTGCCAGCCCTCCTGCCCCTCGATCTGCCACCGCAGACGGGCCGATGCCCCGGCCGGAAGCTTCTCGGCCCCCCACTCGACTCGGGCAAACGGCGCCACGATCGTGCCGCAGCGGAACGGGGGCGTGGTGATCGTGGCACGGTCAGCGTCGACATCGAGGAGCATGCCACGGACAGGATCAGCGGCAGGCCGGGCCGCCGCACCGTCGATCGAAAAGCCGCCGGGCGGCACGAGGGCTTTGAGCCCGAGCTGCTGGGTCGCCCACTCGTCGCCGGTCACAGAAAAATGCCAGCCCGATCCGGTGCTCTGTTGCCAGGCGGGGAACGGCCAGCCGTTGGAGTGGGCCATGCCGCGGTGCTGCTGCATGGCGACGTAGCCCTCGTCGTCGATCCGCCGGCGGAGGAACGAGGCCCGGTAACGCTGCCGCGGCGGCTCGGCGGCCCACAGGGTGGCGTGGGGGAGCCAGCCGTCCCAGAGCGTGCAGTCGCTCGAGGCCCGGGCGTGATGATGGGCATGGAGCTCGCCGAGGAGCGTCATCGCCTGCTCCTCGCCGGGGACGATGAAGCGGGGAAAGTCGTCAGCCCTCGCCCGCCCGACGACCAGGAGCAGGGATGCGGTCAGCACGGCGACGCGGAGGGCCGATCGGGAGGGGGACATCAGGGGCTCCGGGGCCGGGGAGAACGGTTGGGATGGGGGTGGAACAAGCCATCATCGCGTGTCGGCCGACGGGGACAAGCGGCGGCTGACCGATGCTTGCGGCTCTTCGTTGGGAGTCGTACAACGTTGCGATCTGGGTGGGGGCGGCGGCAGGCCGTTTTCCGCCCATCGAGTCACCTGGAAACGCCACCAAGAGCCCCGCGACCCCGACGAAAGAGACCACGCATGGCCGCTGCCTCGACCGCCAAACTCCCCGAAGCCAAGAATGTCGGCGCCTCCCTCGGCAAGGCGATGGACGCCGGCCGTGGCATTCTCCGCCTCTCCCCCACCTGGGTGCCGCGGAGCTTCCTTCATCCCGGCAAGCGGATCCGCCTCCACCCCGACGACTACTACTCCTACGGCCTCGACCGTGGCGGCATCGACGAGCGCTGGTTTGCGAGCACGACCGAAGCTGCCAACGAGGGGCGCGTCGCCGACGAGGGGCTGTCGTGGTGTGTCCACGAGGGGCAGCGATTTCTCCTTCGTGACGCCGTCGCCGAGGGGCAGGCGAAGCTCGTTGGCGAGGGAATCTGGGATCGCTACCAGAAGTGGCCGGTGTACTCGAAGTTCTTCGACAACATGGGGCCGATCCCCCATCACATGCACCAGTCGTTCGAGGACGCCAAGCTCGTCGGCCACGAAGGGAAGCCGGAGAGCTACTACTTCCCGCCGCAATACAACAACTGCGACAACAACTTCCCCTACACCTTCATGGGCCTCGAACCGGGGACCACGAAGGAGGATGTCCGTCGCTGCCTCGAGAACTGGAACCGCGGCGACAACGGGATCATCGATCTCGCCAAGGCCTACCGCCTCAAGCGCGGCACCGGCTGGCTGATCCCGCCGGGCGTCCTTCACGCTCCCGGGTCGCTCCTGACCTACGAGCCGCAGTGGGGGAGCGACGTGTTTGCCATGTTCCAGTCGCTCGTCGAGGGGCGTGCCGTGCCCTGGAGCCTGCTGGTCAAGGACATGCCGAAGGAGAAGCACCACGATCTCGACTTCATCATCGGCCAGCTCGACTGGGAGAAGAACGTCGACACCCACTTCAAGGAAGCCAATTACCTCGAGCCAATCCTCGACACGAAGCGCTCCGATGGCGGAGCCCACGATCGCTGGATCGTCTACGGCCAGGTCGACGGCCGGCAGCTGTTCAGCGCCAAGGAGCTGACGCTCGAGCCAGGCGCACGGATCACCGTCAAGGATGCCGGAGCGAGCGGCTGGATCACGGTGCAGGGGGAGGGGAAGGTGGGCGTCCATGATGTCGCTACGCCGACCCTCATCCGCTTCGGCCAGATGACCGCCGACGAGCTGTTCATCTCGGCCGACGCCGCAACGGCCGGCTACGAGGTGGTCAACACCGGCCCGGGGCCGCTCGTGGCCCTGCGGTACTTCGGCCCCGATGTCCATGCCGATCTCCCAGCCAGCGGCCGGAAGAAGTGAACCGACCGTTGATGCCGCGTTGCCGATGATCGCCAGCCGATCCGGCTTGTGAGATATTCTTCCCCCCGATCCCCATTCGAAAGGCCACGTTCATGTCCGCGCACCTTGCCCCCAAGCTCCATAACGCCATGTGGCCCGGCCTCGTCGGCAAGGGGGATGGCGAGGGGCAGGAGCCGGCGATCAGCCTCGACACGATGCTCCAGTTGACCGCGGCAGCGAGCGTCAACGGGCAGAAGTTCGACGGCATCGATTACTTCCTCTTCCTCCCCCACACCAATCCCGACGCCTCCGACGACGAGATCCGCCGGATCGCCGACAAGATCGCCTCCTACGGCTTCGCCGTGGGGTCGCTTGTCGCCCCGATCTGGCCGGGCACGGTGGGGGATTCGGCGATGGGCAGCCCCGTGCAGCGAGGGAAGTTCATTGACGCCGTCCGCAAGGCCTGCCGGATTGCAAAGATCTTCAATGAGCATGGCGTGCGGAAGTACGGCGTGATCCGCATCGATTCGGCGGAGTTCGGCGTCAACCAGTGGCGCGAGCATGCCGCTGCCAACACGAAGCGGATCGCGGCGACCTTCCGCGAGGCGGCGGCCGTGGCGGCAGGCCATGGCGAGCGGCTCGCCGCGGAGGGGGAGATCTGCTGGGCCGGGATGCATTCCTGGAAGGACATGCTCGACCTCCTCGAAGCGGTCGACATGCCCGGATCGCTCGGCTTCCAGTGCGACCTCGCCCACACCTATCTCTACCTCCTCGGCTACAACGCCCCCGAGCACGCGCTGCTGAAGCCGGGGCACACCGAAGCGGACTTCTGGGCCGCCTACAAGGAAATGACCGACAAGCTGCGGCCGTGGACGATCGACTTCCACGTCGCCCAAAACGACGGCAACGTCCATGGCGCCGGCTCACACGACAAGACCGGCAAGCACTGCCCGGCGGACGATCCCCATGGCAAGCTCGACATCGTCAAGTGCTCGGGCTACTGGCTCGAGGGGGCGAAAGAACGGGGCATCAAGCACATCTGCTGGGATGGCTGCATGTTCCCCAACGCCACCCTCCACAACCCGCACACCTGGAACACGATCCTCAACAAGATGATCGAGGTCCGCAGCGCCCACGGCTGGGCCTGATCGTCCCTGTCCCGCACAGTTCCTTTTTTCTTCTATTCCCGCTCCATCGAAGGCACTCCACCAATGGCAAAACCCCTCCGCATCGGCATGATCGGCTACGGCTTCATGGGCCGGGCCCACTCCAACGGCTACAAGCGGGTGGGGGACTTCTTCGATCTCGAGTATCTCCCCGTCCTCCAGGCGGTGGCCGCCCGTGACGCGGAGAAGGCGAAGGCCTTCGCCGATCGCTGGGGCTACGGGCGCGTGGAGACCGATTGGCGGAAGCTCGTCGCCGCTGACGACATCGACGCGATCGACATCTGCACGCCGAACAACCTCCACGCCGAGATCGCCATCGAGGCGGCGAAGCACGGCAAGGCGATCCTCTGCGAGAAGCCCCTCTCGATGGACGTCGCCGAGGGGGAAAAGATGGTGGCGGCGATCGAGAAGGCGGGCGTGCCCAACACCGTCTGGTACAACTACCGCCGCATTCCGGCCGTGACCTTCGCCAAGCAGCTCATCGATGCCGGTCGGCTCGGTCGCGTGTTCCATTACCGGGCCGAGTTCCTCCAGGATTGGACGATCAACGCCGATCTCCCCCAGGGGGGCGCGGCGCTGTGGCGGCTCGACGCCGCCGCCGCCGGGAGCGGTGTCACCGGCGATCTCCTCGCGCACTGCATCGACACGGCGCTGTGGCTCAACGGCCCTGTCTCCGACGTTACGGCGATGACGGAGACGTTCGTCAAGGAGCGGACCCACACCCTCACCGGCAAGGTTGAGCCTGTGAAGATCGACGATGCCTGCTCGTTCCTCTGCCACTTCACCAACGGTTCGCTCGGCCTCTTCGAGAGCACCCGCTACGCCCGCGGCCACAAGGCCCTCTACACCTTCGAGATCAACGGCGAGAACATGAGCCTGAAGTGGGATCTCCACGATCTCCACCGGCTCGAGATCTTCGACTATGCCGACACCGGCTCGGAGCGCGGCTGGAAGAGCATCCACGTTACCGACGGCGATCATCCCTACATGGGGAAGTGGTGGGTGCCGGGGCTGGCGATCGGCTACGAGCACAGCTTCGTCCATCAGGTGGCCGACTTCCTCGAGGCCTACGCCCAGAAGAAGCCCGCCCACCCGACCTTCCGCGACGCCCTCGAGACGCAGCGCGTCTGCGACGCGGTGCTCTCGAGCGCCAAGAGCCGCCAGTGGGTGAACGTCAACGGCCACCAGGTGGGGTGAGCCGGGCGGACTGTTGCAACCCTGCCGGCACTCATTCCGGGGAAGAATCGCCCGATGGGCCGCAGTCGGGCTCGAGGGCCTCGATCTTCGCCAGTCTGCGGGCGTGGCGGCCCCCTTCGAAGGGGGTCTCCAGCCAGGTCTGCATCATCTTGTCTTGGAGCTCCTGCCCGAGCATCTCGGCCGACAGGCAGAGGACGTTGAGATCGTTGTGGCGCCGGCTCATTTCGGCGGTCACCAGATCGTGGCAGGTGGCCGCGCGGACGCCATGCACCTTGTTGGCGGCGATCGCCATGCCGACGCCGGTGCAGCAGAGGAGGACCCCGCGGTCGACCGTTCCCTGACTGACGCGGTGGGCGACGTCGGCGGCAATATCGGGATAGTCGACGGCGTCGGTCCCGTGACTGCCGCAGTCGACGACCTCATGGCCCATCCGTTCGAGCAACCCGATGAGCCGCAGTCGTGCCGCGACGCCCCGATGGTCACTGCCAATGGCGATGCGCATCGATCATCCACTCCTGCGTGCCCTGCCGGCACCCCTGAAAAACGAGCCTGAAAGATCCCCGTTCCCGGCCTGCCCGCCCATCGAGCAAGCCAGCCTAAGATCGGGGGATCGAGTCCGCCAGTGTATCGATCCGCGTGGCCAAATGCCCGCGGATTTGCTCGGCACAGCGGCGGTAGGTGGGAAGGGGGGCTCCGATCGGGTCGAGGACGTCCTGCCGGTCGGGGGAGAGCATCGAAACACGCCCTCCGGCCTCGGGAAACTGGGCCAGAACACCGGCTCGGTGGGAGGCGGTCATCGTCAGGATCACGTCGGCCTGGCGAACGAGATTTTCGGTCACCGGCTGGCTCTCGTGGCCGGAGAGGTCGGCGCCGACTTCCGCCATCGCCTCGAGGGCACCAGGGCTCGCCTTGCCTCCCCCCCACGCGGACAGGCCGGCACTGGCGATCACCACGCCGCGGCTCTCGACCTCGTCGGGCCGGCAGCCGAGGCGATCGGCCACCATGAGGCGGAACTGCGCCTCAGCCATCGGGCTGCGGCAGGTGTTGCCCGTGCAGACGAAGAGGACCATCAGGCTCGAGAGGCGGCGGATCGTCTCTTCGGAGACGATCCCCGGACGAACGACACGGACTGAATTGGCTTCAATGGCGACGGCCGTGGCGGCCTGGGCATAGCGGGTGCGGCCGTCGTCGAGCACAAGCGAAAGTTGTGGAGTCGGGCAGGCGAGGAGGTCTTCGGCCGACACCGGGGCCTGCCCGGCGGCGAGTGGCTCGAGCAACGCGATCGGCCCGGCCAGCATCCGCATGCAGTCGGCGAGCATCGAATGGCCCGGCACGCGGAGCCGCAGTTGACCATCCCCCGTCACCGCGTCACGAGCGGCCGGGAGCAAGTGATAGACGAGACTGTCGGGGTGATTTCCCTCCACGAGCGCGACTACCGGCCCCGGCCAGCATCGGCGGGTGAGGCGACGGCCGACGGGGCTCAGCCCCGGCGCCCAGTCAAACGATTCGTCGGCTCCCTTCAGAGCCAGGGCAAGCCGCGGTTCGCCTGAACGGACAGGGGCATGGGCCAACAGCGCCTCGACGGTGGCACGGTGGCGGAGCGAGCCGGCTACACAATAGTCGGTTTCGGTGGGGAAGCCGACCAATCGCCCTTCGGCAAGCGCCTGGACCGCCCGATGGACGACATCGCGAGCGTCTTCGGTGCGGCGCAGGTCGATGACCGTTGGCGGCATGGGCAAGACCGGGGAGTCGGGGGGGCGCCATGCACGGGGCGTACCGGACGCGCTTCAAGCCCGTCCATCAACACTACCGGGGCTTCCAGTAGCCAGTCAAGGATCGGTCTGGGGGGATGGCGGAGGGAGGGCCCTGCCGCGGACCGCGATCGACGTCGGCTGAGGATGGGGCGCGACTGGAGGAAAAAGGATTTCGCCTTGTGGCGATGCCGCCGACTCCGCTATCAGTCCCCGGCTTC